>JABDFS010000110.1 GCA_013286425.1 Bacteroidota bacterium | reverse complement strand
TATTGGAACTTGACGAAATTATTAAACGGTACAACTATCTTATAGTAACCGAAGATGTTGAAGTTACAAGGCCCTTAAAAGCAACTTATAACATGCAATATATGCGTCCGAACACAAAGGGCCGTTCCTTTGCTTTTTGGTTTAATAGTTTTATCAACTTTTATATTTCCTGTAAAATTTTAATTTCATTTAACCCGGATTTAATAATTACAACCGGCAGTTATACTGCTGTACCGATATGTTTATTGGCAAAGCTGTTCAGAAAAAAAATTGTTTGGATTTTAACGTATGCAAGAATTAATACAAGAGAGAAATCTGCAAGTATAATTTATCCTTTTTCAGATTTATTTATAGTTCAATGGGAAGAGGAAAAGAAACTGTATCCCCGGGCTAAATATGTAGGAGGTATTTACTAGTGATCCTTGTTTTATTAGGAACTTTTAATATTGAATTTCAAAGGCCTTTAAAAGCAATTGAACATTTTGTTGCAAATAACCCGATAGAGGAAGAGATTATTGTGCAAAGCGGATACACTAATTTTCATTCAAAATATTTTACTATCATTCCATTTATGGCGCCGGCAGTGTTAGACGATCTCTACAATAAGGCCAGCCTTATAATTACTCATGCCGGCACGGGATCGATTTTACAGGGGGTAAAAAAAGGGAAAAAAGTTATTGCTATTGCAAGATTGAAAAAGTATAAAGAGCATATTGATGACCATCAACTTGAAATTTTAAAAGAATTTGTTGGATGCAACTATATATTATCCTGGGATCAAATTGATAGTTTTGAAACAGTGCTGAAAAAATCAAAAACTTTTATTCCTACTCCTTATAATTCTGATAAGAAAAATTTGGTAAATTTCTTAATAAACTACATTGAAGACATTAAATAAATCAGCTGATTAAAATTCTTCAAACTATAATAATATAGCATACTTTTATATTGCTTAACCAATGAAACTCCCTATGCTTAAAACAACCACCCTGTACCGTATTACAATAAGTAACGTACTCTTATTAATTTTTTACTTTGTAATACTTAACAAGGCTACTAATAATACAGTAATTCTCTTTTATTTTGGTGCAAATGCATCATTGTTTTTTATATTATACACTGCGATGAAAAGTTGCATGCTTATAAATCGAAAGAAGAGTTTTTTTATTATACTAATGGCAGGTAGCGTAATGCTTGCTTCTGCGGCAATAATATTTAAAGCACATCCCTTATATTTTTTGCTGATAAATTTTATATGGATAGTTATAGTGTATAGTGCACGAAAATTTATTAATACAACCGCCCGCACTATATATAAAAAGCTTAACAAGCACATGCGCATTGCAATAATTGGGTACAATGATACAGCAGCTGAACTTGCTAACCGGCTAAAGAAAAAAGCTAAATATTCATTTGAAGGATTTTTTGATAATAATCAAGAAGTTTCATTTGTAAACCAGCCGGGATATTTAGAGCCTTTCGAATATTATCTCGAAGAGGCAAAGTATAAAAAGGTTACTGATTTATACATCTCCTCATTCCAAAACGCCGACGAATTTGAAGCATTTGCACGAAAGGCAGAAAATTATTGCATACGTGTAAATTTGATTAATGCCAGAGAAAATTCCTGTACAAATTTGTACAAAACCTATTTAGTAACCGGAATGCCTGTGCTCAGGCGTTACCAGGAGCCCTTACGCCAATTAAGAAACAGAATTATAAAGCGTGCTTTTGATATAATTGTCAGCAGTTTTGTGATAATATTTATTTTGTCATGGCTGATACCCTTGGTTGGGTTGATAATTAAAATTGATAGTAGCGGGCCGGTTTTTTTTAAACAGTTACGGTCAGGGCGTGACAACAATGCTTTTATTTGTTTTAAGTTCAGAAGCATGAAAAAAAATTCTGAAACTGATATACAACAGGCATCAAAAAAAGATTATCGTATTACCCGCGTCGGCGCTTTTTTAAGAAGAACCAGTATTGATGAATTCCCGCAGTTCATTAACGTATTTAAAGGCGATATGAGTATCACAGGGCCAAGGCCACACATGTTATTGCATACGGTAGAATACAGTAAGTGGATAAATAATTATATGGTCCGGTTATTTTTAAAGCCAGGTATTACCGGTTGGGCGCAGGCAAAAGGATACAGAGGAGAAGTTACCAATATAGAGCTTATGAAGAAAAGAGTAGAGCACGATATCTGGTATTTGGAACATTGGAGTTTTTGGCTCGATATTAAAATTTTATGGATGACCTTTCTAACTATTCTTAGAGAAGAAGGGAATGCATATTAATTGATGAAAGATTACTTAAGAGCTATTTTTTTTATTTTAAACCGCTTTTATTTACCATATGCTGCAAGCATCTTTTTCAAATCATCAAGTGTATTAATTTCATCTGCAGGTTTATCTTTTCTCCATCGCTTGATGCGCGGAAACCTTAGTGCAACGCCGCTTTTATGGCGATTGCTCGCAGCGATACCTTCGAATGCAATTTCAAAAACAAGCTCTGGTTTTACTGTTCGCACAGGCCCGAATTTTTCCAGCGAGTTTCTTTTTACAAAATTATCTACCTGTGCAAATTCTTTATCCGTTAACCCTGAATAAGCTTTAGTGAAAGGAACGAGTTTATCGTTGTCTTTTACAGCGAAAGTATAATCAGTATATAAAGTGCTTCTTCTTCCACTGCCTTTTTGCGCATAGATCATCACTGCATCAATCGTTAACGGATCAATTTTCCATTTCCACCAATCACCTACTTTTCTTCCAACCTGGTAAATAGATGACTTGCGTTTCAGCATAATTCCCTCCGCATTTATATCCCTGCTCGTTGCACGTATAGCAGCCAATTCATCCCAGTTATTAAAATTGATGATAGGAGATAACCGCAACGCTGGCTCATTTACGCCAACAACAATTTTTTCCAAAACATTTCTGCGTTCTTCCAATGTTCTGTTACGAAAATCTTCGCCTTCAAATTCTAACAGATCATAAGCAATAAAACCAACCGGTGATTCTTTTAATTGTTTTGATGTAACATTCTTTCTGCCAATTCTTGTTTGCAATAATGCGAAAGGAAGAATAGTAAATTCATTGGTTGTTGCGTTTGCATTAGTCAGCGAAATGATCTCTCCATCCAATGCAATACCTTCAGGTAATTTTTGCTGCAGCATTGCATACTCCGGATACTTATCCGTAACCAATTCTTCGCCGCGGCTCCATACAAATAATTCATTGTTGCGTTTAATGATCTCACCACGAATGCCATCCCATTTCCATTCAGCCTGCCATTCATTTGCATCGCCTACTGTTCCAGGATTTTCTTCCAACGCATACGCTAAATAAAACGGGTATGGTTTTGAAAAATCAATACTTGTTGCATGTTCACTTAACAATTCATTAAACAAAGTTGTCATCGGGTCCCAGTTACCGCTTATGCGATGGGCAATTACAGAAGGTTCAAGCTTTACTGTTTTTGCCAATGCATTCACCATTTGTTTTTGCGATATACCAATGCGAAAATTGCCGGTCAATAATTTATTAAAAACAAAACGTTCATCTTTATTCATCGTGTGCCAGCAACCGGTAATAAATTCTTTTTTTATTGATTCATCCTGCTTATCAAGACTTACTAATTTTTCTATGTAGAATGATAATGATGATTCTTTTGTTTCTTCGCTTGCTTCAGGCAATAGTAAAGCAATCGTTTCAGCCATATCACCAACCGAACCATAACATTCACTGAATAACCAACCGGGAATATTTCTTATTTCAATGCACCATTGTGGCAATAAAGATGAGTTCACCAAACGTCTCGGCCTGCGGCCACTAAACAAAGCAATTACCCAAACTTTATCTTTATCATCAGCCAATGAAAAATAGTTGATGAGCGCATCTTGCTTCTCCAATGTTTTGGTTGATGCACCTAAAAAAGTAACCAACTCTGAGAACAAAGCCATTCCATCTTTTGCATTTTCCTGCGTTGATGCATCAACAAATATATGTTTATCATTCGCCATCAATAAACTCCTTTTTATCCTCTGCTGTTTCTGCAACTACTTCTTCATCTTCCGTTCCGTATTCAGTTTTTACTTCTGCACTCCAGATACCCTGTTCATTCAAATAGCGACTGAACACAGACTGATAGCCATGTGTTACATACACTTTCTCTGCCTGCGTTTCTTTTATCGCCTGTAATAATCCATTCCAATCCGCATGATCACTTAATGCAAAAGCGCCATCAACATTTTTGCGCCGCACATTACCACGCACCTGCATCCATCCGCTGCAAACACCGATTGCATAGGGATTAAATTTCTTTAACCATGACGAACCTTCCGCACCGGGCGGTGCGATCACCACGCATTCTTTTAATTTTTCTTTCGGTGTTTCAGGCGTTACGCGTTCTGCATTAATGTTTGGAAGATAAACATTTGCATTGAGCAAAGCCTGGTGCATATTATATGTTGCGCCGTGCATATAAATTGGCTCATCAAAATCTTCCAATGCTTTTAATACACGTTGCGCTTTGCCCAAACTGTATGCAATGATGATGCTTGCCTTGTTCATTGCTTTATTGGCAAGAATCCAGTTGCGCATATTTTCGAAAATAATTTCCTGGTCTTTCCAGCAATAAATAGGCAAACCAAAAGTTGATTCAGTAATGAAGGCATTGCATTTTACCGGTTCGAATGCACCACTTAATCCATCATTCACCACTTTATAATCACCACTTGCAACCCACACTTCATTATTGTATTCAACACGTATTTGTGATGAACCAATAATATGCCCGGCAGGATGCAATGAAACCTTTACGCTATTAATTGTTTTTGATTCATTCCATTCGAGCGTTTCGTAATTATTGTCGCCCAAACGCGCCTGCAGCAAAGGTTTGGTGAGCGTGTGGCACAAATAATTTTTGCTGCCCCATTTTGCGTGGTCGCTGTGTGCATGCGTGATGATTGCATAATCAACAGGCTTCCATGGATCAATATAAAAATTGCCTGCACGGCAAAACAAACCTTTATCTGTGAATTCGATTAGCTGCATAAGTTGATGATAATCCTAATCAAAAATGCTTCCATTTATTTGTAAATTTTTTTATATCAGAATTGAGAATAAATGGATTTCTTTTTGCATTGATAAAAATATGAATGTTTACATTGGTTGTTCAGGGTTTTATAACAAAGACTGGCGCGAATCATTTTATCCGAAAGGCTTACCACAAAAGCAGTGGTTCAATTATTATTGTTCGCAATTTAATTCGCTTGAATTAAATACAACATTCTATCGCTTTCCTACGCAGCAATTGTTGCAAAGATTTTATGATGAAAGTCCACAAGCATTTAAGTTTTCTATCAAAGCGCCGAGATTGATTACACACTACAAACAGTTTAAAGAAACAGAAAGTTTGCTGGGTGATTTTTATAGTTCTATTGCAGAAGGTTTAAAAGAAAAATTAGGCGTTGTTTTATTTCAGCTTCCCGGCAAGATTATATTTTCAGAAGAGTTATTAGAATTGATCATTGAACAACTTGATCCAAATTTTAACAATGTAATTGAATTCAGGAATACAAGCTGGTGGCATGAATATGTATTTCAAAAACTTGCTTCAAAAAACATTAGCTTCTGCGGAGCGAGCATTAAAGGTTTGCCGGATGAAATCATTAAGAATTCAAACATCATTTATTATCGCTTTCACGGAATTGAAAAATTATATTACAGTGAATACAACAGCCAAAAAATTGAACATTTTGCAGATGAGCTAATAACTTTTGATGATGCGAAAGACGCTTATATATTTTTCAACAACACTGCAACAATGGCTGCTATTCATAATGCATTTCAACTGCGTGAATTTCTTTCAGCAAAAAAATCAGATTGAAGAATTATTTAGTTCCTGTCCAAATTGTAATAAATAGCCATTGTTGTCATACACAGCAAATTCGCGCATGCCGTAATCAAAATTTTCAAGTGGATAACAAATGTTGAGTTTATCTTTTACAGTATTCCATAAAGCATCAACATCTTTTGTTTTGAAATAAAATGAGCCTGTAAAATTTGGTTTTGTAAAAGCAATATGTGTATTTGGCTTTGATAACATCAACTCAATATTTCCGCTTGAAAGTGAAGCCCAGCCAATATTCTCGTCATAGCTGTTGCAAACGAAATTAAAATATGTTGTATAAAATTTAATCGTTGCTTCAACTTCTTCAGTATACAATATTGGTGTAAGTGCTTCTAATTTCATATTATTCCATGTGTGGTATATGTGCATCTAAAAACTGGCTGCTTGCGTTATTCCAATTGTTAATCATTTGTGTCCTTGTGTTTTAATATTTGCATTTAACTGGTTATAAGAATTGATCAGCGCATTGTATTCTTTAACAGCTTTATTGTAAGTATCAACGTCGTCTTTTGTAAGATTGTTTTGCGGTTTTGAATCCATATCTTTTTTCAACTTATTATAGTTCTCTTCTTTCAAAAAGAAATCTTCAACTTTAGGCAAATCATTCTCTGCATATTTCTGGTAATACTGAAGCACCTGTTTGCAGGTTTGCGCCAAAGAATGATCGCCGAGGTAATTACTAAGGGTATCCAATGCAAGCAAGCCTTCTTTTGCATATTGGTCTAAAGCATTTCGCGATTCTTCAAGCCCTGTAATTTTTTTTGCATTAACTGCCTGTGTTATCTGGTCATCCTGCCAGTTACATTTAAAAAATAACAGATAAACCTGGTTATGATAATGATTTACTTTGGAAGTTATTTCCATATTGGTAGAAACTTCATTCTCTGTTTGAATAAGCTGTATGTTATACTTTGCCGCAAAATCACTTTGTGCTTTTTCAACCACATCAGAAGCTTCTTTAATTTTCTCATCTATTTTTTCCTGCAGCAAAATATACATCTGCATTTCGTCAAAAGATTCTTCAGCAAGGTCTTCCATATTCACAAGATGCGCATAATCGTCATTAAAAACTTTATAGCAGACATCAACATAATCCATACTGCTTTTTCTTAAAGAGTTGTCACCTTTATAATATGGCAATTCTGAAATTTTGAATTTGCAATCAGTAATACTTTGTAAGGTTTGATCGCGCATCTTCTCAACTTTCTTGGCACTTCCGTTATGTGCAACAGCGCTCATATACGACAGGTAAGTTTTATTCATTGTCATTTGAGCGTTAGAAATTGCTGTCATGTAATCACCGGGGTTGTCTATATTCTGCGCGTTCAGTTGTAAAGCAATTACAACGAACATGCAATACATAATACAATACTTGATAAGGGTTGCAGAATTTTTTCTCATAAAATAAAGTTTCCTGTTTTGATTTTAATATTTAAGAGTTTATCAACTTATTATTTTGCCATCAGGCTCAGCATGTCAATACAAATTTTTATATAAGCATCATGCGAGAGATAATTAATAAATGCAGTATTTATATCGTTTGAATCGGTAATAGTAGTTAGTTGTTGCTTATCGTAATCATTGTTTGCAACATTGTAAGTTGAAGCATAATTAAAACCGGGTTTTACAGGAAGGGAATCTGCTTTTTCCAAGGCCCACATTTCTTTAAAACTTAGCGGCAAATCCTCTGATGTATTTATCAGTTTATATTGATGAATATAATCTTTTACATAGGTAAAATATTTCATTGTGTCTGCTTCGTGTTTTGCTTCAGATTGCAATGTTGTAATTTGTAAAGGGCTATATGGTTTATAATATTTATTGGCATCAATGGTTGATGGTTGTAATGCAAAAGGCTCATCTGCTTCACGGTTCGGATCTGCCTGCAATAAATCGGGTAAGATTATATCAGGTGTAACGCCGCTAAATTGCGCTGATGTTCCGTTCACGCGAAACAGTTTTGAATCTGTTACTTTTAAATAGTTATCTGCCTTTATATTTCTTGTATCACTTTCACTATTGATTGATGAATCCAACGGCAAAACAACCTGGCCTGTCGCTTTGCCATAAGTGGCAGAACCAACAATAAGCGCACGATTATAATCCTGTAATGTTCCTGCTAAAACTTCGGAAGCTGACGCACTGTAACCATTCACCAATATAATTAACGGACCATCGTAAACAGTTCCACGGTTAACATCTTTCAGCGTAAATATTTTTTCAGCACTTCTTTGTTGAATCTGCATAACCGGCCCGGCATCAATAAAAATACCTGCCATCTCAACGGCTTCCTGCAAAGAACCACCACCATTGTAACGCAGGTCAAGAATCAATCCCTGGATATTCTCTTTTTTTAGTTTTAAAATTTCTTTTGCAACATCATTGGCACAACCGTTATCGCCGGTATTTTCGTCTTCCCAGTTGCTATAAAATGCCGGCAGTGAAATATAGCCAAATGTATTTGCGCCTTTCAATACAAAGCTTTTCACTTTTGTATCATCATCTGCAGCTTTCTGTTCTTTCATTAATGTTACTGTTCTTAATGTGCCATCTTCTTTCACCACTGTTATGATTAACCTGTTATGATTGCTTTGCGAAACAATTTCAATTAATGATGCGGCTGTTGCATCTGAAACATCAATTGCTGACTGGCCTTCCCATTGCAATGTTTTAAACTTGTCGCCTTTATTTAATAAGCCACATTTGAATGCAGGACTACCCGGTTCAAGGCCGTTAATGATAACGCCACCTGCGTCATCTTCCTTAATTGTAAAACCAAAGCGAAAGTGCTCATTGCCCAGTTCGCTTTCAAAATTTTCTTTTTCAGTCAAAGGAAAAAATTCTGTGTGTGGATCGAAACAAGATGCGAATGCCTTGCAATATTCATCGGATACAAATTGCTCTGCTCCGCCGGGCGATTGAAGTACACTTGTGATATCGCGTTTATACGCAGAGCTGATTTTTTTCTGCAGATATTTTTGCAAAGTATCTGTTTGTTTTGATGATGTGTTTGAGGAAGAATCACTCAAATCATCAATCATTTTCTCCAATACTTCAAGTTTAATTTTTTTATACAGCTTGCTATGCATGGCAGCAATATCTGCTAGGTAAGATGTGTCTTCAGCAACTGTAAATTTTTCTGTTATGTTGAAGTTGAAAGGTTTTTTTTGCAATGGTATCAATCATTGTATCAGCCTGCTGTAACCTGTTTGTATAAATACTAATGATCAATTTTAAAAAATCATTTTTCTTCAATCTAATCTGGTCATCTAATTGCAATTGATAAGCTGATAATTGCCGGATATCATCCTTCGTAAAATAGATGCGGTCTGCATCAAGTTGTTCTAAAAAATGACTGAAGAAATCTTTTGAAAAATCATCGTTCAACGTTCTTGGCTGAATGTGAAATTTTTCAGTCATCCTTGATATGATGAAAGCATTGTTTGCTGCTTTAGCTGCGGGCTGACCATATGAAATTTCGCAAGCGAAAAGCAAACTGCAAACCAAAATGAAGTTTG
>JABDFS010000109.1 GCA_013286425.1 Bacteroidota bacterium | reverse complement strand
TCCTTACTCCAACCCGCTTTTCTTTCCTGCATAAGTTTTATTAAGTTCATTCAATACTTGTATCAGATTTTCATCGGTTGAGATTTCATACTGCATATTCGTTTTCTTATCATCATCTAATGATTGATAATAACGCCTTTGCTGCAACAGATCTTTTTGTACAGAAGCAGCAACTTTTGTTGCAAGCTTAGTATCACCACAACGATAACAGGCTTCCAGAAAACCAATTGATATACGGTTATGATTATTGTTGGTCGACGTCATCCCATAAGGCATATTTGTTTCTAAAATCATTTTATCATCATGTTCTAAAACATTTTTTGCTTCATTCATTTTGTTCCTATCAACAAGATCAAATGCAAGATCAACATCAGCATTGAGTATGCTGAGCAACTGTGAGCGATTCATTTCATCATAATAAACATTCTGTAATTGCGCATTACCATAACTCCACTTTTTTGGATCCATAACCAAATCATACATCCTGTTTGAATTCACTGTTGGGTTTTCAACAGGCACTAACCTGTAAGCCAATCCATCGCGGCGTAAATATTTACCAAAGCCAAGACTGGTATAAGGCATCGTAAAATAAATCGGCCGCTTCCATTTGTTGGCAGCAATAATGTTGAGTATTGCCAAATCATTTTTAAGTAATATGTTTTTATCGGGCAAATCAAAACGCATTGCATCCACAACTTTATCATCTGCATTTACAGTTCCATTTGTACGAACAAGCGTAGTATCAACAGGCACGGCAACTTTGTGCACCGGAAAAGTATTCACAATATCACCATCGCCTCTGTCATACATTTTTGAAGGATCATCACTGCCTGCCCAATTCTTCATCATGTCATACAAATCATAATACCTGTTGTCAGGAAACTGCGGATTGGGTTGATACACTATATAATCTCTTTTATTACCCTGCACTTGTTCGGCGCTCCATATCACATCAACAGGATCGCTGTTATTTACTTTATGTCTTAATTCACCTATCATCCAGTCTGTGCCCAATAAAGTTGTAATCACTATGCGCACATCGGGACGAATGCCTTCTACTTCCTGCGCATACCACAAAGGATAAGTATCATTATCGCCAATTGTAAAAAGTATCGCGTTAGGCGCACAGCTTTCCAGGTAATCTCTTGCAATATCTCTTGATAGTTGTTTTTTGTGCCTGTCATGATCATCCCATTCCTGCGCACCCATTAATACAGGCACAAGCAATGAAATAATAAATGCTGATATGATGATCGCTTGTTTATTTTTTAAGTATTGTAATAAATATGGAAAGCCCGCGGCGATCAATGCAATAAACGCAAACGTAGCAATGCCAACAGTTAAACCGGGTGTGGCACCATAACCGGAGATCATAATAAAGATCATCAGCATAGCACTTATTGCGGCTGCATTGATCAATACATTTTTTAAAAGTTTTTTATCCCATGATATTGCGAGGTCAACAAAATACAACACCGATAATCCCATCCATATTGCAAAAACATAGAATGAACCAACGTAAGCATAATCGCGTTCACGTGGTTGAAATCCGGGTTGATTGATGTAGATCACAATTGCAAAACCTGTAGATAAAAACAGCAACATATTTATCAACGCATCACTGCCTTTTTTCTTTGCGTGGTATAACAAACCGATAATGCCAAGAATAAACGGCAACATGTACATTACATTATGTCCTTTACTTTGCTGTACACTATCCGGCATCATGCTTTGATTGCCGTATAAAATATTATCAATAACAGGAATGCCTGTTATCCAGTTGCCATCTCTTACATTGCCTGTAAAAATTCCCTGTACATCATTTTGTTTGCCGCTGAAATTCCAAAGGAAATAACGCACATACATAAAGTACGTTTGATAACTGAGAAAGAAACGCAGGTTCTCTGCAAAGGTCGGGCTGCGTTCATACGATCCATCCTGGCCTTTTTGAATGTTTGCAAAAAAAGCATAATAATCTGCGTGGTTTTGATCATTCGTCATATCCCACATGCGCGGAAAGATCCTTTTATCCTTCGGCAGAAAAACATAACTCACATCTTTACCTGAAGGAATATAATTGCGTTCTCCTTTTTCATACTTCATACTGCTGTATGCATAATCTGCAGGTTGCGCATTAAAACTTTGTCCATACAACAAAGGAAAATCTCCATACTGATCTCTTCCAAGATAACCTGCCAACGCCTGAGGGTTATCAACATTAAATATATCAATAGATGGATCTGCATTGCTGCGGATAAGTGTAGTAACATAACTGCTGTAACCGATCAATACAAATGTTACACACCATAATGCAAGACTTAAATGGAAGAGATTTTTTCTTGATGCAAAACGCAATCCCCACCATATGCCAACAGCCACTAACAAAAAGAAAAATGCAAAGCCCGTGAAGAATGGAAGGCCAAGGTTATTCACAAAAAAAATATCGAACGCACCTGCAGCTTTAATAGAATATTGAATAACACCTTCTAGTATCAACCCAAATATTAAAACACCCAACACCATAAAAATGTAAACACCCCCGTAGAGTTCTTTCTTTTCTTTTTTGATATGTTCAACTAAGTACAATATTCCAATAGCCATTGGAATGGCAAGAAAGATGAGGCCCGCAACTGTTCCATCCATTGGTATTCCCCTTGCTTCATCAACCGCTGATTGTGCTGCTGCCAATGCCAATAATATTGCGGCTGCACCGCCGATCAAAACTATACGTATAAAATATTTCCTGATTACGGCATACTTAAAAGAACTTCTTCGTCTGAAATAATAGATCATCACAATTGCGGGAATACAAAGCAAGCACAACAAATGCACGCCGATTGAAAGACCGATCATGAAGAAGATAAAAACAAGCCAGCGGTCTGCGCCGGGCTCATCAGCAGTACGTTCCCATTTTAATGCAGCCCAGAATACAATTGCGGTGAAGAAAGAACTCATTGCATACACTTCTCCTTCAACAGCGCTGTACCAGAATGAATCGGTGAATGTACCTGCCAATGCCCCCACAACACCTGCAGCCATGATGCTGAAAATCTGTAATCGTGTTAATTCTTTTGATGCATCAGGCTGAACAATCTTTTTTGCAAAATGTGTTATCGTCCAGAACAAAAACAAAATGGTAAATCCGCTTGCCAAAGCGTTCATAATATTTACTGCTTTGGCTGCAGTCATTGGGTTGTTACCAAACAGCAGGATAAAAATTCTGCCGAGCATAACAAATAACGGTGCACCAGGCGGATGCGGTATTTGCAACTTAAAACAACTGCTTACAAATTCACCACAATCCCAAAAGCTGCCACCGGCTTCGCTTGTCATAATGTAAACGGTGCAGGCAAAGCAACACATTACCCATCCTGTGATGTTGTTGATACGGTTAAATTTCATTTCGTATATGATTTATATGCTTGTGTTTATTATTGAA
This sequence comes from Bacteroidota bacterium, assembly GCA_013286425.1. Classification (GTDB taxonomy): domain Bacteria; phylum Bacteroidota; class Bacteroidia; order Chitinophagales; family Chitinophagaceae; genus Parafilimonas. Next base: position 6,062 of record JABDFS010000109.1, on the reverse strand, counting down.
GCGTAGAATTATTGTAGCAGGCTGCAGTACAGGCATTGATCGCCTGTTGCGTCGCACACTTGTGCGTTCCGATTATTAATCAGCTATGATTAATGCAATACTTCTCCTGCTTCCTTTTAAATGCCTTTTAAAAAGAAGAATACTAATCGTGATTATTAATGATGATTAAATATTGTTCTGATCTTCTGCTATAACAACGGTTGAAGCAACTGTGTTATTGATATTTTGCTTTGTTTGAATTTGCGATGAATGATCAACTGTTGACTTACTTTTATTTGTATTGTTTGCTGATAATGATTTCTTATTGAGGTCAATATTTATTTCAATTGCACAACGGCCATTTTCAAAAGTTGAATCAATCAAAAAAGTAATTGCATGACTGTTGATATCTGTATAACCATTTTTTTCAAGCAATGATTTCAGCCTGTCTTTTTCGTTCATGATTGTAGTAAGATCAAAATCTTTACCCACTTTCAATAAGCTTTCATTTTGCGCATTCTTAATAAGCTTATCAATATTTCCATCCTGTATATTATATGTAAGCCAGCCAAGCATGAATGCTCTGTTGTTGCTGTGATTTGTTGTATCAGCAACATGCGCATCATCGTTTCTGAAAGCAAGCATCATCACAACAACTAATGGCAATACAAACAAAAACTTCAGCAAATGTTTTTGCGAACTGCGTGCTTTATTCATCATATAAACGCGCTGTTTAAGTGATGATAATTTAAAACTGCTTGCAATGTTCAGCGGAGAGTAACCTGTTACTTTTAACAAGAGATATTGATAAGATTTTCTGTCAGCGCCATCATTTAATACGGTATCATCTGCAAGAAATTCCAGGTTTTGTTTGATGGCTTTTTTAATCAGCCACACAAAAGGGTTATACCAGTTCAGTATGCAAACAAGTTCAGCGATCATTACATCGATTGTGTGATATTGAATGGCGTGAGCTGATTCATGTTTGATGATATCATCGAGTTCGTCAGCAGAATGTTTAGACTTGTTGATATAAACAGCTTTGCCAAACGAGAAAGGCATAATATCCATATTCAAATGATACAATCTTATGCTTTGCGTTGCATTTATCAGTTCTGCATTCGCCGTAATCTTTTTGAAAGAAATAAACTGCATAATAAAGTGTGAAAAACAAACAGCAATACCGCTTACAAAGATCGTTGCGATTATAAATGGAAGATTGGAAGATTGTGTTTTCGGTATGTATGTATTTGCTGAATTGATATGCAAAGAAGGCACGTAATTAATAATGCCTGAGTGACTGATGGTTTGCGGGCTTATAAAAAAATCAAGCTTTAATAACGGTATTATAAATGCAAGCAACGCAGTTATCATTAAATAAACACGATTGCTTTTATAGTTGGTGAGCGGCCTTAGCACCAACCAATAAAAAACATACACTACTGCATATACAGCAGATATCTTTATCATGTAATCGAAAAGCGTAAGCATACGATTTATTTTTTCTTGTTTTTAGTTTCAATCAACTCAATAATTTCCTGCAGGTCTTTTGACTTTAATTGTTTTTGCTGCACAAAAAAATTCACCATCTCTTTATAGGAGTTATTAAAATAGTTCTGAATAAAGCCCTGCATAAAATTGTGCTTGTAATTTTCTTCTGTAACAACAGACGAATAAATAAAAGTGTTGCCCAACATGCGGCTGGTTACATAACCTTTTTTCTCAAGGTTCTTTATAGTAGAAGCAATTGTTGTATACGGAGGTTTAGGATCAGGGAATTCCTGCAAAAAAGTCTTTACTGAACCTTCACCATATTGCCAGATCACCTGCATTAGTTCTTCTTCCTGTAATGAAAGTTTTTCCATCTACGAATTTTTCGTAAAACTACGAAAGTTTCGTAATAAACCAAATCTGCTTTAATTTTTTATAGAAAGCAGGTTCATTTTAGCAATACATAAACATTTACGTACGTAGCGCACAGGTTGATTGCTTATGTTATATAGCGCTTAACTGCTTCTTCAGGCAAGGCCTATATTTAATACAAGTGAAATATCACGTACCACCCTGCACATTTGTCCGGGAAATCGACGCTATATCGACGCTATTTCTTCGGTCTTATTGACCGACCAAGTACCGAACAAGTACCGACCAACTACCGAACAACTACCGAACAAATGAGCCTGTGGGTATGCCTGTCTTAATATTGTCTTATACGGCAATAGCTTCATACATTCAGGGTTACCATCGGATAGATTTATTTAAGCAATACATAAACATTTTTTGAAAAATATAGCCACGAATGCACAAATAATACAACATTCGTGCATTCGTGGCTTATTACTTTCCTGTAATTATTTCTTCTGTTGATATTGTTTGATGTATTTCGCTACATCGATCATTGGCGCCACCCAAATGTTATTTTGATTTTGCTGCAGGAAATGTAGCAGCTGGCTGTGTGCATCCAGTGATACATTCAACGAGTGTTCACCGCCCACACCATGAAAAAGGAACACCAATAACGTATGTGTGTTCATTGCCTGTTTCACAAGATCAATTAATTGTTGGCCTGTTTGTCCATTGATGGCATAACAACCGATGTTGTAGATATCAACTTTATCAATTGTAAGCATTTGAGACGCCACACCTCTTGCAGCAATGAAATCATTTTTCAATCCATCAATATAGGCTGTGTCATGAATCTTCATATCACCACAGGGATAAGCAAACGTTCTTTCATCTTTTCCATCGATCGCTTTTAAAGTATTGTTCATGGTTTTTATTTCGCGCACCATGCGTGCAACAGTATAATTGTTGAGATCAGTTTCAGGTTGTACAAATTCCCGTCCCGGCCTTCCGCCTTCACATGGATGCCACACTGTATGATTGCCTAATTCATGGCCTTCTGCGGCAGCTTTTCTCCATTGAAATAGCTGCGCGTTCAATCCATCAAAATAATCAGAGATATAAAATGTTCCTTTTAATCCAACTGAATCCAATGCAGGAATAACGTTGGCGAGATCAACATTCAATCCATCATCATACGTAAGCACAACCGCGCATTGCTTTCCATTCCATGTTGTGGCGGTTTGTGCGTTTAAAATAAAAGTGAACAGAGAACAATGAACAATGAACAATATTTTTTTCATCTTGTAGCTATTTTATTGAGGTTTTTTTTCATAATTCAACATTTTGCTTGCCCACGGAATAAAGTATTTAAAATTAGGTGCATCCGTATGCCCGCCATCATGCTGGCGCCATGCAAGCTGACCATCTAACAAACCTGTATTAACAGGAGGCATATGTTCCTTCATATAATCATTTGATACGCCAAGGTCTTTCGCTCCTAATAATTTATATACTGCTCCTGCAGCAATAATGGCCTGGTAACTGCCGCGATGATCAAGCCAGTTTGCATCACCTTTTTCCGGAACACCATAACTCAGAAACATAGGTCGCGGTGCACACAAGGCTATCAACTCATGCGAATCAACAGGCAAATCGCAACCGGTCATTTTGCCAAAGCCTGATTCTTCTGTTCCATACTTTAAAAAATTTCCATCCATCCAATAGAAGCCTCCACCGGTAAGGCTTTCAACGGCTTCACCAAAATTGCGGCGTAGTAATGTGGCGCCGCCTTTGCCCGGTGAACCAACAAGCGCAATAGCAAAACGTGGCTCAAATGCTTCTGTAATTAATGCAGCCTTACCATATCTTGATACACCTTCAATGCCTACTTTCTTTGCATCAACTAAACTATCTGTTTCAAGGTAATCCAATGCACGCGCAGCACCCCAACTCCATGCACGCAATGCGCCCCAATCATCAGGTTTGCGTGGCTGGCCTTTATTTACCAAACCAATAATGCCTTTCGTTAATCCATCGCCATTATCTGCCTGTACGCTCGTAGGATCAATAGTGCAATAACCCCATCCTGCTGCCAACAGTTGTTCTGTAGGTGGTGCATCACCAACAGGCGGCGGCGCAAAAAAGTTGATGCTCAGTTTTGTAATGGGTGAATAAGCAGGATACTTATCAAAAATATTTTTTACTGCAGGATTGGTTTTTATCATCATCTCTTTAAACGTTGCGTTTAATGTTTCCATATCATCTGCTGAGGGTTGTGCAGGCGCAGGAAAAGAAGGCTGCCCAAACATCATCAATACAGGAACCGGTCCTTTCACATTCATCGGCACTACCAATATCATTTTAATATCAACATTGATTAACGGATACGCGCTGTTATCAACATGACCAATGATTTGCTTTGCAACTACAGGTATAAATCCCGGAAAAATAAATTCACGATCTGTTACTTTAACCGTCCATGTTACTTTAGGAACATGTTGAGGAATTCTTCCATACACTTCGCGTTCATAGTCTTCAATAATTTCAGGGCGGCGAACTTTCCACCACGTATCAGTAGTAGTTACTTTCTTTCCATCTTTTGTTGTAAGAATATCGGGCAATTGCGGGCAGGGATTTGCTTTTGTTGTATCGTAGTTTGCATGATCAGGCGCTGATTCATTTCCGCTCGGTCCGGGCCTTAATTGTTTAATGCCTAACTGCTGCATCATGTTTTCCTGGTTCTGTTGTGATGTAAAATTTGATGGCTTCGGATATTTAATTCCCTTGATGATTGTATCCTGTGCAAAGGATGTCTTTACACCTGCAATCATAATTAAAACAGGCAATAATTTTTTCATGACTAATGATGTTGTTTTATTGTACATAATTTATCAATCTTTGAATAACAAAGGCGCAAAATTGTACAGATCATTTCTCCATACAGGCCAGGTATGGCCGCCCGGGTATTCATAATAAGTATGTTTGATTTTTAATTCATCTAATTTACCCAGCATGATCTGCCCATTGTTGTAAGCAATATCATCTTTGCCACCCTGCGATAGCCAAAACAGCTTTAAATTGTTATTGATCTTATCAGCATTAATCTTCATAGAATCATATTGAGCATCGGCAAGTGTGCTCATCATAGGTACTATCCATCCTGAGCTAAATACACCGAGATAAGAAAATATATCTGTATTGTATTTATTGCATGGCATTGGTGGTGATGAAAAAGAATGGCTCAATGGCGGTCATCCAGAAATAATTTTAGACAATTTATATGCGCAGGGAAAAGTTGAACCAATGATTGTTGTGTTGCCAAATGGAAGAGCAATGAAAGATGATCGTGCAACAGGCAATATTTTCGACAGCGCTAAAGTTGCAGCCTTTGCAGCCTTTGAAAAAGATTTACTGAATGATTTAATTCCTTATATCGAAAAACATTATCCTGTTTATACTGACAGAGAGCACCGTGCAATCGCAGGCTTATCAATGGGTGGCGGGCAATCATTAAATTTTGGTTTAGGCAACCTTGATAAGTTTGCGTGGATCGGCGGCTTTTCATCAGCTCCCAATACAAAAACACCTGAAGCATTGGTGCCTGATCCTGACAAAGCAAGGCAACAAATAAAATTACTCTGGATCTCTTGTGGCGATGCAGATGGTTTAATAGGTTTCAGCAAACGCACACATGACTACCTTATTGAACACAACGTGCCGCATATTTTTTACATTGAACCGGGCGTGCATGATTTCAAAGTTTGGAAGAACAGTTTGTATATGTTCTCTCAACTTATTTTCAAACCTGTTGATATTTCAAAGTTTAATCAATTCAGCCTTGTTGGAATGCCCGCATCAACCAATATCTACAATGCAAAATATCCGCAGCTATTGCCTGATAATCGTGTCATCTTTCGCGTTAAAGCACCTGATGCACAAAAAGTGCAAATTGATTTGGTTAAGAAATATGATATGCTGAAAGATACAGGCGGCTATTGGACTGTTACAACAGATTCCATCTCTGAAGGGTTTCATTATTATTCTTTAATTATCGACGGCGTTGCTGTTGTTGATCCTGCAAGTGAAACTTTTTATGGAATGGGCAGAGAAGCTAGTGGCATTGAAATTCCATTTGCGGGCGAAGATTATTATGCATTGAAAGATGTGCCGCATGGCGATATCCGCATAAAAAATTACTTCTCGCCTGTCACACGTTCGTGGAGGCAAATGTATATCTA
>JABDFS010000108.1:1207-9722 GCA_013286425.1 Bacteroidota bacterium | reverse complement strand
TTTATGTTCCTGCATTAAGCTTTTTACTTCTTCAAGTGTATAACCTTTTACCTTTCCTTCTTCCCAATTTTTTACTCGCTTGTCTAATTCTTTTACAAATTCTTCGTCTTCATACCAAAGTTTTGTTTCTTCATCTTCATCAAAATCATCGTCGTTCACACTGCTGTATAATAAATCGGCGATTGCGATTTTTTCCTCGTCAGGAAGCTTCAGCAATTCTTTTACATCGTAAGGCATATAAATTTTATTGAATAATAAAATTACAAAGAGTTAGTTAAAAGAAATTTTAAAGCTGCCATTCAACTATTCAGCACAAGTGTTGCGACGCAACAAAGATGCTATGAAATACAAAAGCTGGTAACCAAAAATCTTTAATCCAACTTCAGCACTGCTAAAAACGCTTCCTGAGGAACTTCTACGTTACCGATCTGGCGCATACGTTTCTTACCTTCTTTTTGTTTTTCGAGCAATTTACGTTTACGGCTTATATCACCACCATAACATTTTGCAGTAACATCTTTTCTGAATGCACTGATGGTTTCGCGTGCAATGATCTTTGCACCAATCGCAGCTTGTATAGCGATCTGGAATTGTTGTCTTGGTAAAAGTTCTTTCAGTTTTTCGCAAAGCTTGCGGCCGAAATCCTGCGCGCGGCCGCGATGAATTAATGCACTTAATGCATCCACTTTATCATTGTTTAGCAAAATATCCATTTTCACAATATCTGCTTCGCGATAACCGATCGGAGTATAATCGAATGAAGCATAACCACGCGTAGAGCTTTTTAATTTATCATAGAAATCGAAAACGATTTCTGTAAGCGGCATTTCAAAAATTAATTCAACACGCGTTGTAGTTAAGTAAGATTGATTGATGAGAATACCACGTTTGCCTAAACACAAGGTCATGATGTTGCCAATATATTCAGGCAATGAAATTACCTGCGCACGGATGTAAGGTTCATCAATATGATCAAGCTTTGTTGAATCAGGCATTTCTGCAGGATTATTTACAATCAGTTTTTCATCGCGTGTTGTAAATGCATGAAAGCTTACGTTGGGAACTGTTGTAATCACCGTTTGATCAAACTCACGTTCCAAACGCTCCTGTATAATTTCCATGTGCAGCAAACCCAGGAATCCGCAGCGGAAACCGAAACCCAATGCCTGTGAAGTTTCAATTTCATAAGTAAGCGATGCATCATTCAATTGGAGTTTATCCATGCAGTCGCGCAGCTCTGCAAAATCATCTGTTGATACCGGGTAAATTCCTGCAAACACCATTGGCTTAACATCTTCAAAACCTTTAATAGCTTCACCAGGGTTTGATGTTAATGTAAGTGTATCGCCAACTTTAATTTCTTTTGCATTTTTTATTCCTGTAATAATGTAACCAACATCGCCGGTTTTTACTTCCGCCTGTGGTTGTAACCCTAATTTTAAGATACCAACTTCATCCGCTTCATATTCTTCACCCGTAGAAATAATTTTTATTTTATCTCCTTTTTTAACGGAGCCGTTAAACACACGATAATAAGCAATAATGCCGCGAAAGCTATTGAATACACTATCAAATATTAATGCCTGTAAAGGCGCATCCGGATTACCTTCCGGAGCTGGAATGCGTTCAACAATCGCCTTTAAAATTTCTTCAACACCAATTCCATTCTTTGCGCTTGCAAGAATAATTTCCTCTTCTTTGCAACCAATCAATTCAATAACCTGGTCTTTTACTTCAGCTATCATTGCACCATCCATATCAATTTTATTAATGACAGGAATTATCTCCAGGTCATTATCAATTGCCAGGTATAAATTACTAATGGTTTGCGCCTGAATGCCTTGTGTTGCATCTACCAACAGCAATGCGCCTTCACACGCAGCCAAAGCGCGGCTTACTTCGTAACTGAAATCAACATGGCCGGGTGTGTCAATTAAATTAAAAATATATTGTTCACCATTCTGGCTATAACTCATTTGAATGGCGTGGCTTTTAATCGTAATACCTTTTTCACGTTCAAGGTCCATATCATCCAGCACCTGCGCCATCATATCTCTTTCACTAATAGTTTTGGTAAACTCCAGCAAACGATCTGCAAGCGTACTCTTACCATGGTCAATATGCGCAATAATGCAGAAATTCCTGATCTTCTTCATAAGCGGCAAAGATAATGTTGGGTTTGTTAATTGATTTGAAATCGTTATTAAGATTGATATATCAGAAATTTATAACTGATCTGTATGCACTCATGAATTGCTGTGCTACAGCCTTGTAATTATATTTTGATGATGCTTCTGCTGCAATTTTTTCTTCATTCAATTGGGCTGGATTATTCATAAGAGATAGGATTGCAGCTTGCAATTCCTTTGTATTATTTGCTTCAACCAAAATTCCGTTTGAGTCATTAAGTGCTTCTGAAATTCCGCCAACATTGGATGAAATAACCGGTAGTCCGCAGCACAGCGCTTCAATAATTGTGCACGGAAAATTTTCATGCTGACTAAACATTATATATGCATTTGCCAGTTGCATTTGATGTGTAACTTCTTCATAACTCACTTCGCCGGTAAATTTAATTTTTGATTGAAGCTGTAAATCTTCAATAAGATTTTTGTATTCAGTCTTGATTGGGCCGACAAGCACTAATTCCCAATCATCTCTTTGTTTATCAATTAAAGCAAATGTTTGAATGATCTTATCAACATTCTTTAACGGGTACATGGTTGAGACATGCAACCACCTGAATGTTTTATTTTTTTCTTTTGGCTTGAAATAAAAATGATTGGTATCAACAACATTTGGAATGATGTGTAGATCTTTCAAACAAAACCTTTGCTGCAAAGCTTTTGCGATAGCTAAAGAAACATTAGTAACCAATGCAGCCTGCTGAAATATTTTTTTTGTATTGTTCCTGAAATAAAAACTGCGCGTATCAAAATTATCTTTCGCAATCTTTAAGTATAAAGAAGAATGCTCCGAAACAATGTAAGGAATATGGAGTTTTTTTTTCAGCCATAAAGCAATTAATCCTGCTTTCATGGGCACATGCACATGTACAACATCAGGCTTGCCATTTTCTTGTATATATTGGTGAATGATGTTTTTATAATAACGCAGGTAAGTTTTGTTGTAGCGTATTTTATCAATTAAAGCAATGCCTGTTTTCTTAAAATCAAAGTAATGAATGGCTTCATGAAGATTTCCTTCATCATTCAATACAACTTTATGTAAATGGCTTTTATCTTTTCCTGCCTGCGCAACATGTATAACATCAACGTTCGTTAAAGTTGAGACTGCTTTTGCATGGCGTTGCACAAAATCACCGTTGGTTGGTTCGTATGCATCAGGATACCAGCTTGTAAGCCACAACAGTTTCATTCTTCAGCTTTATTAAATTTAAAGAAAGAAAACAACCAGTTATAATCTTCTTTTTTCCATCTGAAAAACTCAAACCATTTTATCTCAAAATCTTTATGAAACTGCCACATGGAGTAACCGACATTCGCCATATAACTTAAAGTACTTATTGCAGCAGCAGCAATAATTCCATAACGCGGAACAAAAATAAAATCACCGGTTATCATCACAACTAATCCAACAATGGCTGCATATAAATTGATCTTTATTTTTCCCTTACCACCAAAATATGCAGACAATAATGCAAGCAGGCTTAATGAAAAAATTCCCGGTATCAATATCAGCATAGGCAATTGCATTTTGTTGAAAGTTTCTCCAAACACCAGTGTAAAAATTTCTTTGCCGACTATTGCAGTAACAACAAACATCAACAGAAATAACTGAGAAAAAATTCTTGCAATAGTTATGATCGCTTTATTGAGGCTTTCAGGTTCAATTCCGCTTGCTGTTCTCGGAAAAACAACGCTTGCAATTATTTGCGGCACTACCAGCAGCATTTGCCCCAGTTTAGAAACCTGTATATAATTTCCAAGATCTGCAGCAGTACAAACAGGGCTGTAATTCACAAAGAAATAATCAATCCTGTATACTAAAAAGAACACAGCATTTGCACCAAGCGCAGTAAGAGAATAACGAATGATCTGCCTGAATAAATGCCTTTCAGGAAAACGCATTGCGCTTTCTTTTTTATATTGAATAGCATAGGAAAGAAAGACTAAAACACCACCGGTGAAAAATGTAAAGAAGTAAAAAAAGATGATCCATTGCGTGTGCAAAGCATCATGATTTTCTTTCGCACCGGGAATGAATAAAACATAAATAATATTAACTGCACCTAATAAAAGATTCGGCAGGAAATAATTTTCTTTTGTATAATAAATAGCAACACAATAATTGGTAAGTGATTGCCCGCATACGAAGAAAAACCCAAATGCACTATACCAGTTAATTAATGATTTATCAGAAGCAGCATCAACAAAAAAATATGCATACACAATGACTGAAGTAAGAATGCCTGCAACAATACTCCACACACCGGTAAGCGTAATAAGTTTATTTCGTTCAACAAGATTTCCCGAGGCAAAATAAATAACGCTTGAATCTGCACTAAGGCTTAATATAACCTGCAGAAAAGTAAAAATGATGGTAAGAAAATATAAGCTGCCCGTGCCTGCGGCCTGCAGGTAACGCGATAAAAAAACATTTACAAGAAGTATTGAAAAGAAGTAAAAGCTACGCCAGATAATACTCTGTGTAAGTAATTTTTTTAAACCCATTTGTGGGATATTATTTCAGGCTCTTGATGATCGTAATAAATTCATCAGCAATAAGCGATGCGCCGCCAACTAAACCGCCATCAACATCAGGCTGTGAAAAAATTTCTTTTGCATTGGAAGCTTTTACACTGCCGCCATATAGAATGCTTATGTTACCTGCAACATCTTTTCCATACTTACCTGTAAGCACTTTGCGCAGGTATGCATGCATTTCCTGCGCCTGTTCACTCGTTGCAGTTTTGCCTGTACCAATTGCCCAGATTGGTTCGTACGCGATAACAATTTTTTGAACATCATCCGCAGAAAAAATAAATAAAGATTCTTCCAGTTGCTTTGCTACAAATTCATTTTGCGTTTGCGCATCGCGAATACTTAATGGTTCGCCGCAACAAAAGATAGGTGTAATATTATATTCAAGTGCGATACTTAATTTTTCGGCTAAGAAAGCGTTGCTTTCCTCGAAATATTCCCTGCGTTCAGAGTGGCCAACCACAACATATTTTATGTTTAATGATTGCAGCATTTCAACAGAAGTTTCTCCTGTATATGCGCCCGATTTTTTACTGTAACAATTTTGTGCAGCGATATAAAAATTATCATTGTCGCCGATTATATTCTGCGCCAGGTGCAGGTAAGGAAACGGCACTGCAAATACTGCAAGTTGATCATTGCTTAAGTTAATGTTTGCAGATATAATGTTATCTAATAAAGTTTCGGCTTTATCAACCGTTAAATTCATTTTCCAGTTTGCGGCTGCAATTTGCTTTCTCATGTAGCGATTTAATTTTTATTAGTTATAATTTTTTGAAGTCAGAAACTCCAAGCATAAGTCCCGCGAAGTTAATGTAAGCGTCAGGTAAAACAGGCAGTTTAAAAATAGAATCGCTAAAGAGATCATTAAGTTATAGTAAGGTTTTTTGTTTATGAACAAACACTTCCACCTGTGATAATGTAAACTTGCATTGCTTATAAATTTGCCATGGGTATTCATGCCTTTAGCATACGATCTAGCCAGCTATACATTAGCTATAAGTCAGCTATACATTAGCTATAAGTCAGCTATACATTAGCTATAAGTCAGCTATAACTTAGCTATAAGTTGGCTATAAGTAGCTTTAGAGGCAAGACATGAACTTCTTAAATTGGCTGGAATTAACTGAATGGTTTTGTCCCGGGACATTTTTAGTCGAAGACTTTGCAGCGCGAATACTTTTTTATTTGTTTAAGAACGGCGCTCAAAAATATACTTTAACACAGAAATTTCGGCAGAAGATAATTCAAGCCCTTTCATTTTTTTCCAGTTGCTGATGTGTTCAACTGCTTTATCAAATTTATAATTTGAAGTATGATGCGTTCCCCATCTGAAGTCGCCAATAGTTTTTGGCATCAATCCTTCACCAAAAATATTATTGCAAATACCAATGATGGAACCTGAATTGATAGAAGTATTAATTGCAGTGCGCGTGTAATCGCCCATTATCATTCCGAACTTTTTGCCAACGTTTATATTTTGTCCGGATGATTCATGCAATACATTTATTTCACCACCTGTATTTTTTACATTGCTGTTACTCGTGCCTGCACCAAGATTGCACCAGCAATCAATTACAGAATCGCCGAGATAACCATCATGTGCTTTGTTACTGTAATGTTGCAATAAACTGTTTTTGATTTCTCCGCCAACAGTGCAATAAGGCCCAACTGTAGTTGCACCATAAATTTTCGCACCTGCTTTTGCAACAGCGCCTTCGCAAATGGCAATAGGCCCGCGCAAAATTGAGCCTTCCATAACCGTTGCATTTTTGCCAATATAAACCGGCCCTGTTGATGCATTAATGATGCAATGTTCAACAACAGCGCCTTCTTCAATCATTATATTTTCAGGCTGAATAACCTTATTGGTTTCTGAAATTGTTTGTGTAGTGCTTCTTGCAAACTGCAGCAAAAAATCGCGGCGCAATTGTTCATCATTCCAAAAAGTCAATTGCCATGGATATTGCAAACGTGTTGCGGGTTCTGCATCAATAATTTTTTCAAAATGCGATGCAGGCTTGTTCGGATTAAATTCAAACAGGTCAATAGTTGTCCTTCCTGCAATCAATCCCTGCGCATCATATAATGCTTCACCTGGTTGCAGCGAAAGAATTTTTGAACGTATTTCATCTTCATCTTTCAGCAAAGCATCAATTAACAAATATTCATCATCCGGAAGGGGTTCATATAATTTGCGTAAATATTTTTCTGTAAAAACATACACAGGCAAACCGCTTATCGCTTCCCATCTTTCTTTCACTGAAAAAATTCCGCAACGTAAATCTGCAACAGCTTTTGTTTGTGCAAGCGGGTACAAATTTTGTTTGGCATCTGTATCAAATAAAACAATCACCATTATTTGTAAAGATATTGTTGTAAAAAAGAGAATGAAAAATTTTATAATTCCTTTCGCATTACATTTACCGCGTTCCAAAAGCAATAAAGCAACCGTTCATGCATTTTAGAAAAGTAGCGCCTCTTTTTTTTCTTGCTGTAGTATGTAGTGTTTGTTTCAGCATGTGTTCTTCAACCTCGGTAAAAGATAATGGTAAAAAAAACGGAAAGGATACAACGCTTAATTCACCTGATTTTTCATTCAATCCTTTAAGTACTCAACAAACAGATGCTTACCGCTCAGCCGTTGAAGATTTTTACGAAAAACGTTTTGTAAAAACAGGCTTTAACGGGGCTATTCTCGTTGCAAAAAACGGTCAAATAGTTTTTGAGCAATACAGAGGCTACAGCAACTTTATTTCGAAAGACAGCATTAATGAACATTCACCGTTTCATCTTGCCTCCACATCAAAAACATTTACAGGGATGGCTGTGTTGAAATTATGGGAGGAAGGAAAACTTTCGCTGGATGATTCATTACAAAAATATTTTCCAGGCCTTCCTTATCGTGGCATTACAATTAAAATGTTGCTGAGTCATCGAAGCGGCTTGCCTAACTATTTATACTTTATGGATAGCATTTGGGATAAGCATAAAGAAATGACAAATGAAGATGTGCTGAATGCGTTGATCGTTCATCATCCGCCAATACAAAGTGCACCGAACAAAAGGTTTCAATATTGCAATACCAACTTTATGTTGCTTGCATTGATCGTTGAAAAAATAACAGGAGAGAAGTTCCCTGATTATATGAAGCAGAATGTATTTGAGCCGCTCGGCATGAATGACACTTATATCTTCTCTATAAAAGATACGGCAAGTTATAATCCTACCTGGTCTGTTTCCAGGGGCTTCCCGATGGATGCTTATGATTGTACTTACGGCGACAAAAACGTATACAGTACTGTACGCGATTTGTTTACCTGGGACAAATCTTTATACCAGCATACCTTCTTAAAAAAATCTACACTTGATATGGCTTTTACGCCAACAAGCAACGAAGTGCACTCTATGCATAATTATGGTTTAGCGTGGCGGTTGTTTATTAAAAACGAAGACACTGTTGTATATCATAACGGCAAATGGCATGGAACAAATACTTCATTTATAAGATTGGTGCAGGATACAGCTACCATAATTGTTTTAGGCAACAAAGAAAACCGTAACATTTACCAGGCAAAAGAAATGGAAAATATTTTCAATGGTAAATCAGAAATGGATAAGCTGGATGAATAATGCAATAATAACCCGTTGTACAATAAAAAAAGAAGCCTGTTAATGCAAACAAAGGCAATATAAAGAGGCCAAACTTTTTCATTGCATGCATATCTAAAGGATGCTGCACTGCAGTAAAAATGGTAAAAATTATTTCCTGCTTTAACCTGGTAAAAGGA
>JABDFS010000108.1:475-1197 GCA_013286425.1 Bacteroidota bacterium | reverse complement strand
AAAAGTAAACTTCAAAATAATACCTGCAAGCTGATTTACTCTAAAAAACGACGATATAAATACGGTATTTCTTCGCTCCCTGGAACCGAACAACTACCGACCAAGTACCGAACAACTACCGACCAACTACCGAACAAGTGAGCCTGCAGGTATGGTTGTCTTACCCATGTATAAACCGGCGCTTATATTTCTGTTTGGCCTGGAAGATTAACCATGCAATCGTGATAGCGATAAAGAAGCATAGTGTAAAAGATATGGAGCTGTTGAGCTTCAACTATTTTTAGCTGCATAAAGGGTAATGATAAATTATGAGTGATATATAAGTGATAAATGATAATTCATATTGTATCTTGCGCGCTTATAACTTATCATTCATAATTTGTAATTGCAATGAGTGTATTGCTTAATAAAAATTCTAAAGTAATTGTTCAGGGTTTTACCGGAACAGAAGGCAGTTTTCATGCCAGCCAGATGATTGAATACGGAACGCAGGTTGTTGGTGGCGTTACGCCAGGCAAAGGTGGAACAACACATCTTGACCGACCGGTGTTTAATACCGTTGCTGATGCTTTGACAGAAACCGGTGCCAACGTAAGTATCATATTTGTTCCGCCTGCATTTGCTGCCGATGCTATTATGGAAAGCGCAGAAGCAGGAATAGAATTGATAGTTTGTATTACCGAAGGCATTCCTGTTCAGGATATGGTTAAGGTGAAGAATTA
>JABDFS010000108.1:0-465 GCA_013286425.1 Bacteroidota bacterium | reverse complement strand
AATTATCTATTGGGAAAATCATCACGATTGATTGGTCCCAATTGTCCTGGCGTTATTACTGCTGATTAGGCTAAGGTTGGAATTATGCCCGGCTTTATTTTCAAGAAGGGCCGTATCGGAATAGTTTCAAAATCAGGTACACTTACTTATGAAGCAGCCGACCAGACAGTAAAAGCGGGTCTTGGAATCAGTACTGCAATTGGTATTGGTGGCGATCCAATTATCGGCACTACTACAAAAGAAGCGGTTGAATTATTTATGAATGATGATGAAACCGATGGTATAATAATGATCGGCGAAATAGGCGGAGGCATGGAAGCTGAAGCGGCAAGATGGATAAAAGAGAATAGCCGCAAACCTGTTGTAGGTTTTATTGCAGGCCAAACTGCTCCTCCCGGCCGCAGAATGGGGCATGCAGGGGCAATTATTGGCGGTGCGGATGACACTGCTGCTGCTAAAATGAAA
>JABDFS010000107.1 GCA_013286425.1 Bacteroidota bacterium | reverse complement strand
TCGCATTCGAACAAAATACGACCTGGTTCTACCACTGCAGCCCAAAACTCAGGGTTACCTTTGCCTTTACCCATTCTCACTTCAAGTGGCTTGCGGGTAATTGGTTTATCAGGAAATATGCGAATCCAAACATTGCCTTCACGCTTCATCGCCCTTGTCATAGCCTGACGTGCAGCTTCTATTTGCCTGTTATTTAACCAGATTGGCTCAAGTGCTTTTAATCCGTAAGAACCGAAAGCAATAGAAGTTCCTCTTTTCGCCACATTACGAATTCTGCCTTTTTGTGCCTTTCTGTGTTTTGTTCTCTTTGGCTGTAACATTTTCTAAGCTTTAAGCTATTAGCTGCGAGCTGCGAGCTCTTTGCAATAGCTATTTATAATTTGTTTGATATGCCCGTAGCTCACTGCCCGTGGCTCCTTTATATTATCTTCTGTTTCCGCCACCGCCGCCACGGTTATCACGGCCACCACCGCCTCCACGATGTCCACCGCCACCACCACCACGATGATCGCGATGATCCCTGTCACCTCTTTCTCTATGGTCACCACCACCTCTTCTTTCCCTGTGATCGCCGCCTTCATTCTTACCACCGATAAAGTTTGGATTCAATTCTCTTTTACCCAAAACCTCACCTTTACATATCCATACTTTAATACCAATTTTACCGTAAACGGTTAAGGCGAAGACGCTTGCATAATCAATATCCATACGGAAAGTATGCAACGGCACACGGCCTTGTTTGATTTCTTCAGTACGTG
This sequence comes from Bacteroidota bacterium, assembly GCA_013286425.1. GTDB lineage: Bacteria > Bacteroidota > Bacteroidia > Chitinophagales > Chitinophagaceae > Parafilimonas. Next base: position 9,209 of record JABDFS010000107.1, on the reverse strand, counting down.
CTATTTCTGCACCACCTAAACGGCCGGCAACTTTTACTTTGATCCCTTCAGCACCCATACGGAGCGATGAAGCAATTGACATCTTAATGGCGCGTTTATAGTTGATACGATTCTCAATTTGCCTGGCTATGTTATCAGCAACAATAGTTGCATCTAATTCCGGCCTGCGAATCTCAAGAATATTGATCTGAACATCTTCGTTGCTTGTAAGCTTCTTCAGTTCTTCTTTGATCCTGTCAACTTCATTACCGCCTTTACCAATGATTATACCCGGTTTTGAAGTATGAATGGTAACTATAAGTTTACCCAATGTACGTTCAATAACGATCTTTGAAATACCGCCTTTATTGATACGTGCATTAAGATAATTTCTTATCTTATTATCCTCAATAAGCTTGGTGGCGTAATCTTTTTTTGCGCCGTACCAGTTGCTTTCCCATCCGCGGATGATACCTAACCGGTTACCAATTGGATTTGCTTTTTGACCCATATTAAGGTTATTCTTTTTATTAATTTTTTGAATCAACAATGATTGTTACATGATTGCTACGCTTACGCACTCTGTAACCACGGCCTTGTGGTGCAGGACGCATACGCTTTAAAACTCTTCCACCATCTACAAATACAGTCTTTACGATCAGATTTGCATCAGCGGCGCTTTTATCAGTATTTGCCTGTTCCCAGTTGCTGACAGCACTTCTTAACAGCTTTGCCAAAGGTGTTGCATTATGCTGTGGATGATGCTCTAAAATGCCAAGTGCTTTTTCAACCTGCATGCCACGAATAACATCAGCCAGTAAACGCATTTTGCGCGGACCTGTCGGATAATTTTTAAGTTTAGCTACTGCTTCCATTTTATTTTAATTATGAATGATGAGTTATTAATTCATCATTCTTCATTCTAAATTATTTGCTTCCTGAATGGCCTCTGAAATTCCTGGTTGGGGCAAACTCGCCTAATTTGTGGCCAACCATAAATTCTGTTACATAAACCGGGATGAATTTATTTCCGTTATGAACTGCGAAAGTATGTCCAACAAAATCAGGTGTAATTGTAGAGCGGCGGCTCCATGTTTTAATAACTGATTTCTTGTTTTTACCCTCATTGATATTCAAAACTTTTTTATCCAGTTTTACGTCAACGTAAGGACCTTTTTTAATCGAACGACCCATTTATACTTAGATTTACGATTTCTGATTTAATTATTTAGCCAGCTTTTTACCGTTCTTTCTTTGCAGGATAAGTTTATTGCTTGACTTACCATGCTTTCTTGTCTTTTCACCTTTTGCATATTTACCGGTCCTGCTTCTTGGATGGCCGCCGGAAGCTTTACCTTCACCACCACCCATCGGATGATCAACGGGGTTCATAGCAACACCACGGTTACGGGGACGAATTCCTCTCCAACGGTTTCTACCTGCTTTACCCATTGTCTGAAGATTGTGATCGCTGTTTGAAACAACGCCAACCGTTGCATAACAATTGATCAAAACCTTACGCACTTCGCCTGAAGGCATTTTCAACACAGCATATTTTTCTTCTTTGGCAGTAAGTTGTGCAGACGAACCTGCGCTTCTTGCCAGTTTGCCACCCTGGTTAGGCTGCATTTCAATGTTGTGAACATTTGTACCAAGCGGCATGTTCTTCAATTGCAAGGCATTGCCAATTTCAGGAACAACAGCATCACCGGAAATGATGGTTGCTCCAACCTGTAAACCCTGTGGTGCGAGTATGTATCTTTTTTCGCCATCAGTAAATTCAACCAGGGCAATAAATGCTGAACGGTTCGGATCGTACTCGATGGTTAAAACTTTAGCTCCGATATCTTTCTTATTGCGTTTAAAATCTATAATACGGTATTTCTTTTTATGACCGCCGCCCATATAACGCATAGACCTTCTGCCCTGTGCATTACGGCCGGCAGTTTTTGATACGGGCTCCAATAAACTCTTTTCAGGTTCATTGGTAGTTATTTCAGCATACGCATTGCCAATTCTCCAACGCATGCCTGCTGTAACCGGTTTATATTTTTTTAATGCCATTTTACTTTTATTTTATCAACTTTTGCGGCAGTTGCTGCCTTTACTTATTGCTTAAATATTTGCGTACAAATCAATTGTATCACCTTCTGCTAATGTTACCAATGCTTTTTTATACGCCGGCCTTACACCTTTTACAAAACCAGCTTTTGTAAACTTGGTTTTATTTTTCCCGGGAGATACGAGTGTATTCACATCCACTACAGATACTCCGTAAAAATCTTCAACCGCTTTTTTTATTTCAAGCTTGTTTGCTTTACGGTTTACTTTGAAAGCGTAACGCTTCAACTTTTCCTGTTGAGCATTTGCTTTTTCTGTAAGAATGGGCTTTATTAAAATTTCTGCTGACTGCATTTTCTTTTATTGAAATGTTATTCAATTATTCTGCTGTAATTTCTTCAGCTTCTTCTGTAAATATTTTGGCTGCGCTTTCTGTTAGAATCAATACATCCGCATTTACAATATCGTATGTATTCATATCGATCAATTCCCGGCTTTCAACCTTAGGCAAATTGCGAACACTCAACAAAAAGTTCTGATCGAACTCGTCAACCAATAATAATGTCTTCTTATCTGTAAGCTTAAGGCTTTTTAAAGCCTCCGCTATTTGTTTTGTTTTTGGTGACTCGAACCTGATGTCTTCAACAACAACAAGTGCTTCATTTTTTGCTTTATAAGATAAAGCACTCCATTTAGCCAGGTCTTTTACTTTCTTGTTCAGCTTGAAATCATAGCTATGGGGTTTCGGACCAAATATAGTACCACCGCCTTTATACAAAGGGTTACGAATATTACCTTTTCTTGCTCCACCGGTACCTTTCTGGCGATGAAGCTTGCGGCTTGCACCCTGAACTTCAGCACGGGTTTTAACTTTATGTGTACCCTGGCGCTGTGCTGCCTGGTATTGTTTAACAGCCAGATAAATTACATGATCATTTGGCTCGATACCAAAAACATCATCAGGCAATTCAAGTGTTCTGCCGGTCTTTTCCCCTTTTATATTTAAAACGTCAACTTGCATTTCTTTTAATTGAATTATTTCTGAATTAAAACAATAGATCCGTTATGGCCCGGCACAGAACCACTGATAAGAATGTAATTTTTATCAGGAAATATCTTTACCACTTTTAAGCCTTTAAGCTTTACACGGTCGCTACCCATTCTTCCCGCCATACGCACACCTTTAAATACACGTGAAGCATCAGAAGAGTTACCGATAGAACCCGGAGCTCTTGAACGGTCATGCTGGCCATGCGACTGACCACCAACGCCGTGAAAACCGTGACGTTTTACAACACCCTGGAAACCCTTACCTTTTGTTGTTCCAACAATATCAACTTTTTCACCTTCAGTAAAAATGTCGATGGTAATAGTTTCACCAAGATTTTTATCAATACTATAATCGCGGAATTCTTTTACGAATTTTTTAGGAGCAGTACTTGCTTTTGCAAAGTGATTGGTTTCGGCTTTAATGGAGTGTTTTTCGTTCTTGTCGCCGAAAGCTAATTGAAGAGAAGAATAACCATCAGATTCTTTTGTTTTAATCTGGGTTACCACGCAAGGGCCAGCTTCAATAATGGTACAAGCTGTTTGCCTGCCATCAGGAGTAAAGATGCTGGTCATCCCGATCTTTTTGCCAATAATTCCTTTCATTTATTTGCGGTTTTTGCCCCGCAGGTTATAAGGACTGCCGTACGTACGGCATCGATCCTCTGTTTGCCACCGACCTTTTCTTTTGTATCCCAAAGTTATTCGGGAGAGAAGTACCGGAAGTAAACAAACCTCGAAGGGCTTGTTTATATGTAGTGTTGCCCACAGCCCCTGAAGGGAAGTTGACAACGCTTGTTATTTTTATTCAGAGCTCTTTTTTCATCCCGGGTTACGGGATAATTGAGAGATGATATGTTATTTATAAGAACTTTTTTATTTAACCCCTCAAAAACTCCCCTTTAGGGGCTGGGGGCGTTGGGCTTACGCCTTGATCTCTACTTCAACGCCTGAAGGAAGATCGAGCTTGCTTAATGCATCTACTGTTCTTGATGAAGAAGTATAGATATCCAATAAGCGTTTGTGTGTAGCAAGCTGAAACTGCTCACGGCTCTTCTTATTTACGTGCGGTGAACGCAATACTGTAAATATCCTTGTATGTGTAGGAAGAGGAATAGGACCAGTTACTACAGCGCCTGTGCTTCGTACAGTTTTTACGATCTTTTCTGCAGATTTATCTACCAGATTGTGGTCGTACGATTTTAATTTTATTCTGATTCTCTGAGACATAATTCAAACCAAAATTTTCATTTTGGGAGCGCAAAGTTATGCATCTATGAGATATGTCGCAAGCTTTCAGGTAAGTTTTTTTGATAATTTTTGCAAATAGCCTCTTATTAACATCTTCCTTGCTTTGGGCTACTTCCTTTTATACCTGCTGTATAGACAGGCATTTTTAGTTTTTCAGCAATACACTTCCTTTGTGTTGCTTTTGTATGCGAAGAGTGAAATTAAGATTACTGAGGGCCGTACCTCGGACAAATGTCTAATTTAAACCGAAGTTGGATGGAATATCTATAACTCAATAACGTAATGTCTGCAGGGGCTAAAGCTGATTAATGATCGCTGTTGATTGTCCCAAGATTCAGCCCCGCTTTCGGCAATGCTAATTGCTGTACACTGTTTTGTCCGTCCCCATTCATAGGAACATCTATTATTTTTATTCTGTATTGCCCGTTTTTTACAATGATCGTTGAGCCTTTGTTTGTAGACAACGAACCTTCAAATGTTCCTTCCATAATATTGTCTGTAAAGCTTGTTACCTGAACTTTAATATTAGTATTGGTGTATCCTAAAAATGTAAAATCGTCTGTTGGTGAACACTGTACCGCCGTACCCAGCTTTTTCATATTTATGAATTCCATTTGCGCTGCTTCACATTGTCCAAGGTTTGGATGTGGAAGTATATAAGGAAATTGCCTTGTATAAATGTTTGCCTTTTCAAAATATATTGCAATCATTGCAGTCATGTCCTGATTTTCCCTGAGTAAATGAATATCGTCAAGCCCTATTGAATCATTGAAATACAAAGCGTTCATTGTTGTGTCATTTGCAGGATAATATTCAGCAAGCGTTGATGCACAATAGATTTTATACCCGTCAAACTCACCTGAAATGTAATATTCTGCCGGGTTATCAGATTTTATATCCTTTAAGAATGATTTACTGTCATCACTTTGTTTGTTTTCTGTTGGCGGGTTTTGAGATACGGTTTCTTTCTTGCAGGACAAGAGTAAAGCAGTGCCCGAAATTGCGAATATGGCAAGTAGTATTTTTTTCATGACAGTTCCTTAAGTGTGTGACAAACCTTTTTTGTATTTCGTTGTGCCGGGCCGTTCAATAATGTACAACAGCTCAGCATTGCTGAAGGTATGGCATTAGCATTTCCTTCAGCCGGTAATTGAAGTCAAATTAAAAATAAAAGTTGAAGATAAAAATAAATGTTCAATAGCGTTCTGTTGAATAGGCAGCCTGGCAGAATTATACTACCGCAGTTTACAACGTTATATCACGCTTTAGTATGCAAGTGTCACCTATGAATATATATGTAGTATTGTCCAGAGTCTGCAACAGAGTTTGAGAAGTTGATTTGCATGTTATTGTAATTTGCCGAAAAGTTTCTATTTAAACAAATGCAATTGAATTTGTCTAAGCTACCACACTTTCCCGTGTTATTTTCACTAACAATATTTGATACAGTAAAAGTCTGATTAGTTGAAGGAATATATATTTGCCAGTCGTGCCCGGTAAGAATACCTGCTTTACCGTCATTGCTTTCATCATCTACAAATACAGTTGTAGTATCATCAGATGTCTTGTAGGCCGAATAATTTTCATTAACGATAAATGTATCAATCAAATCCTGGTAATTGTCATTGGTTTTAAATTCCCTCAAGACAAATGTGGCAATATCTGATGAGTCAAATCCAATAAATGCAGGTTGTATTTGCACATTACTACAATTATATTCCTGGTTACAATTTACAGTAAGTATGCTCAAAAATAGTATTGGGATTGAAAATTTAAAATTCATAACAATTGGTTTTTATTCAAATTATCAGAGTTGTGTTCAACCGGGTTCTACTACGTTAAGGCATTTATAAAGGCACAGTAATAGCGGGACGTCAGCCCGTACAAATGCTTAACTGAAAATCGCAGTTGAAGATAATACAAATGCCCAATGGTGTAATGCCGGCCGGAACAAAAGATGGTAAGGATTACTGCTGCTATTGTTTCCCGTAATGTCTCGAACCAGAACCTGCAGTTCCTATAAGGTCATAAGTAAAAAATAATGAATCATTGTTATTTGCCAACATGTAATAGGCTACGGAATCAGTTACACGTGCGTTTGTGTATTGAATACCTGAAACATTTTGTCCGGCATTATTTTTTACCGTTGACAATTTATATGTCCCAACATTTATGATCGTACCGTTTTGTGCAAGGGAATAATTACCATTTTCGTTAAAGGAAAGTATTTCCTGGATACCTGTACTTTGAGGTGTTGTGTTGTATGCAGGGTTATCTGCATATTGTATTGTCCAAACCCATTGACCTGTAAGATTGTTTTGAGTTGAATCTTTTTTACAGGAAAAACACATCAGTAATAAAAAAGTCATAAATGATTTTAGTTGACGCATAAAATCTGTTTTATGTCTGACAGCAACTTGTTTATAAACGTTGCAAACGAAATAACCGGTACCGGTCTTTACAGAACATAATATCAAAAGAGTTTTGTTGGTCGCCCATTTTTCAACTATTCCCATCCCTTCTTATTCAACGGTAGGTATTTGCGATGGCAGGGCATTGATTTATTTGTTGGCGGTAGTTTTATTCTTTGCGTTCGTCTATAACTTTGACATTATAACTTTCTAACTTATTTTTTAAATCAAACCAGGTTTCATTACTAAGTGTCCCTGCTGCATAAAACCTGCTCGAAAAGTCATTAGTAATAACTTTTAAACAATTACCGAGTTTCGTACGTTGTTCAAAAACAATTTCTTGAATGTCTGAAAATTTATAAACCTTTTTGCGCCAAAATAAGTTGTGTTTGAGAATTCGTAAATAACTATCTGAAACCTGAAAATAATTCATGTTCCAGGAACATAAAATAAATAAATAGATGGAGAAGCATATACTTACAATTAAAGCCTCCGTTTTTGACGCTTTATTGCTGTTAATGTAAGCATAAACAAAAAAGCTAATTCCTCCCCAAAGAAGAATACCCTGAAAGCAAGTAAGTTGATAACCTTTATATGTCTCATAAAATTCGTTGTCTGATAAATTTGTGTCATTTCTTATTCTGCTATTTTCTATTGATTCCATTTTTTACTTTTAGTGAGTTAGTTATTCAAATTAATAAGGCTTGCGTGTTTCTTTCCCGAATGTCTCTTTGCATAGGGTTGTGTGAAGAAAGGACATTGCGGCTTTATGAACATAATTTCGTTGGATCAACATCCCTTAACTCCATAAAATTTAGGCATGGTTGAAATTAAGGGAAAAGATGGGACTTCGTAAGCCGCAATGTCCTTTGCCGCGCTCATCGCTTTGCTAAAGAGACATCTGCAGGAAAGGGGAATGATGCGACACAGCTTCCGTCTGCCAGGCTTTTACCAATACCATGTTACCTGCCGTTTTTTATCAGATGTTCGTTGCCCTGTCAAAAATTCGGCAGTAGTTTCCGCCACCAATTTGGATTATTTCCTTTTCATTGAATCCTGTTTTTAGTAAAGCGTCAACAACGGTGTAGAAAAATCCATCAGTAGTATTATCCCAACTTTGATTTGTCTTCCTTCCGCCTCTTTCGTTGCTTCCGGTTGGTGGGGCTATTTTAGTGTCTGTCCCAATGCAAACGTGTTCTACGCCCACCACATCAACTAATGCTTTTACATTTTTTGCATAATCCAATGGAGTGTCAGCAAAATGGGTCCACACTCCAATAAGGCCACCAGCATTTGCAAAAGTTTTAGCTTGCTCTTTGCTTATTAATCTTGGCATCATCATCTTTGCCATTTTATCATTCGTTCCCAATTGTGTATTCAGTCCTGTGTGTGAAATTAGCATTGGTTTAGTTGAAACTTCAAGTGCTTTGTTAATTGCCTGATTATTGCAGTGGGCAAGGTCAACCAAAATACCCAATCGATTACATTCTTTTATGGTGTCAATGCCTAATTGTGTAAGTCCGCCGTATTGCGGTATATCGGTATAAATATCGCCCATTGGTGGGACTGTCTGTCCATCGTGCATCAAGCCTAAATGTCTCAAACCTCTGTTATAAGCGGTTTTTATGCGTTCAATTTTTCCTTCAATAAAATGTCCGCCCTCTACTGACTGAATTACAATTTGCTTGTTTTCCTTTCTTGCTTTCTTTAAATCTGACAAATTCAAGGCTCGTGTCAGGTTATTTGCTTTGAGCATTTCGTCCATTTCGTCAAGGCTTAAAATAAAGCGATTGTAAGCATCGCCTTCTTTTTCCAGTTTGGGTCTGTCAACACAAAAGGTCATACAAATAGCAGTCAGCCCAGAAGCCTTCAATTCATTGGCTAAGTCATATTGTTGTGTTTTAAATTGTTCCAAACTAAAAGGAACGTCCACATGGTTATGGGTATCAATTCCAATAGTTTTACTTACTATTTTTTTGACTTTGTCGTCTGGTTCAAATTCTGCAAAAGATGAAAAGGGATTGAAAAACAAAACACCACTTGCTCCCGTTACTGATGTTATAAATTTTCGTCTTGACCAGTCTTTGTTTTTCTCCTTTGTCATACTTTATAATTTGTAAGGTGTCGGTTTAAAATGGCAGGTAACGCAAAGATTTATGTTATTATATGCCGCTCCAAAAAAAAATTAATCACTGATTTTCAGTGCGTGCTTATTGCATTTTTTAAATTGTTTCTTCGTCAATCAAAATCACCATTTTATCTCTCCCCTTTTTTCTTTCCCGCAGATTCTTAGTCTTGCCTTGTGTGCGGAAAGGACATTGCGGATTTATGAACATAATTTCGCTGAATCAACATCCCTTAACTCCATAAAATTTAGGCATGGTTGAAATTAAGGGAAAAGATGGGACTTCGTAAGCCGCAATGTCCTTTGCCGCGCTCATCGCTTTGCTAAAGAGACAT
>JABDFS010000106.1 GCA_013286425.1 Bacteroidota bacterium | reverse complement strand
CAGCCTGAACAATAACAGTGTCATTTACGCCAAGATGATCTTTGCCAACAAGAGGCTTATCAGGTTGCGGAGTTTGAGCGGAAACATGCAACGCAAAACAAATGCATACAATACATATTGTACTACGTGTTATGAAAGAATATAATTTTTGCGGTTGCATATGTTCTGTAAATATAGAGGGATTGGATGTAATTTATGCTGCTTAAGCAATGAAAGTAACCTTTATAAAATGTTATTCCTTTACAAACTGCTTTTATTTCTTTTCAATAGTCATGGATTTGATAATTTAATTAAGAAGGTACTAAAAGTAAATGGATCAGAAACAATATCCGTTGTATGTACTTATAACTTTTATGATTCAAAAATCGATATAATGTTTTAGTGTGAAGCTTTACAAACCTTATTACCTTAGTAACAAGCTGATGGTTTCCTGTGAGTTAACCTTATTACCTTATATCCCATTTCAATGTTTTCTGATAATGCTTTAGAAAGTTATCATATTCTTCTACAAAACTTATTTTTTGTGATGTTCAGGTTGATTAAGTATGTACTTGCATACCTTATCAACTTCCGATTTTGAAACCGAAAATGCAGAGGCCGATTGCTGCCATGCGAATATTCCAATACTGAATTTATTGTCGTTTATAAATTTTAAAGCACTTTCCGCCACAATAGTGGCAAGTATTTCTTCTGAAAGTTTTGGGCTGCGCGAGACAAGAAAATGAACATGTTCAGGATTCGCATAAATACTGTACAATCTTGAATTGTTATTATTGACGATACCAGTAATATATTTTTCTATTCGTTCGCGATTCTTTTCAGGAATGGCAGCAATTCTGTTTTGCGTTATTAAAATAAAATGGGTGTAAAGATTATTGTATTCAATTTTCATGTGACTTGGGATAAGGTAATAAGGTTTGTTAGTTTATTATTGTTTGGGTTACTAAGGTAATAAGGTTTTTAAGTCTCTATGTAATCAATGTGGTTCAATTCCATCCAGAATTACCGTTAATATTTTTGCTTATTAGTTCTGTTCCCGAAATCTGGACTTATAAAAAATATCCGGCAACTTATAACCGCGCGTCTGCTATATTTCTGTCGAGGCAAGCTTTTGCATCGAAGATCACTGTATTGTTTTCTTTATATTTTTTAAAGTTGAAATGTAAAAATTCTGAATGCGGCACCGCAACAATAATGGCTGCGTAACCTGTATTTGCATCAACGCTTTTTATCAGCTCAACATCAAATTCTTTTTTCACTTCATCAGCCGAAACCATCGGGTCATAAATATCTACTTCAACACCAAACTGCTCCAATTCATGAACGATGTCAATCACTTTACTATTGCGTATATCAGGACAGTTTTCTTTAAATGTGATTCCCATAATTAAAACCTTCGCGGCTTTTATCTTATGGCCTTTTTCAATCATCAGTTTAACCACTTTATTGGCAACAAATTCGCCCATAGAATCATTTACCTGCCTTCCTGACAAAATCACCTGCGGATGATAACCCAATGCAACTGCTTTATGCGCGAGATAATACGGATCAACACTAATGCAATGGCCGCCAACAAGCCCGGGTTTGAACTTTAGAAAATTCCATTTGGTTGCAGCAGCATCCAATACATCGCTGGTATCAATACCAATCCTGTCGAAGATGAGTGCCAGCTCATTCATGAAAGAAATGTTCACATCGCGCTGCGCATTTTCAATTGCCTTTGACGCTTCAGCAACTTTAATGCTTGGCGCTTTGTGCGTGCCTGCTTCAATTATCAGCTTATATAAATCATCTATTTCATCTGCAACAGCAGCAATAGAACCTGATGTTACTTTTTTTATTTTAGTGAGTGTATTTATTTTATCTCCGGGATTGATGCGTTCAGGAGAATAGCCAACAAAAAAAATCTTTATTGAATGTAAGTCCTGAAGTTTTTTCCAGCACAGGAACACATTCTTCTTCAGTACACCCGGGATAAACTGTAGATTCATAAATTACAATATCGCCTTGCTTTAATACGGCACCGACTTCTTCTGAGGCTTTGAATAAAAAAGATAAATCAGGTGCATTGTACCTGTCAATCGGAGTAGGAACGGTAATTATAAAAATATTTGCGGATGAAATATTATTTGCATCACTTGTTACAAAAAGCCCTTTATTGTTTTTGCAAAAAACTTCTTTATTGATTGAAACGTTTTTTAGTGTAATTGCATCAGCTTCATGCGTGTCATCAACGCCGTTTATTAATTGCTGAATACGGCCTTCATTTATATCAAAACCAACAACAGCAAAATGTTTGGCAAATTCAATTGCAAGCGGCAGGCCTACATATCCCAAACCTATTACTGCTATTTTTTTTTGATAAGGCATATACAGGTTATGGAAATAATATTGGTTATAAATTTAAGAAGCTGTTTGAGTTAATAAAAATTACTGCTTACCGGTCTGACGCTTTGATTAATAACATGTAAATTGAATTGTCTAAAAAGCGTCTGACCGATAATCCATAACCACTTTCAAACAAAACAACTAACTAAAACAACCTAAGAAGCGGCAACTTTTAACCCGGTACGAACGCGCTGAACAATGCTTATAATAAAACCTGTTACCATAATTATTATGCCCATCCATAACAGGTTTATAAACGGAAACTGGTACACTTTTAAAGTAATAATATTCTGTACACTTTTATCTTCTTTAATACCCAGTTCAAGTTTCCCCTGGTTTACATCAGCCAAACGGTTAAACCGTATGATAAGGCTTTGTGCGATCACTGTATCAGGAATAATTCTCAGGTCATTATCTTTCAAAGCAAAGATTGGCATTGCCCTGTAATGCATTCCATCTTTTGATATCACCGTCATATTAATACCAATGCCTTTTTCGCCGGGCAATAATTTTCTATTCAGTGAATCATTGTTGGTTACAACGCCATTCATTATAATAATGCCGTTTGAATAAAATGCAGAATCGCCGGGCTTCATATCAACCGGCTTAAACTGGCTTGTATCATCCTGCGTTCCATCCTGCGCAGCAGATACATATACAAATATGTCGCGGTCCCAGTAATGTTTATTGTCAGGATTGGCAGATTGCCCTTCAGCACCTTTATTATTTTTAATAAGATCGGGATAGATGTTGAAATTCTCTTTTCCATCCTTGCTTAAAAAATTCAGTTCGAAATATTTTTTATGATTTGAATTGTTGATGGTATCACGTGCATAAGTAACATCATATTTGCCCATGTCTGTTTTGATGCCTTTGAACAAAGTGATGTTTTCCTGCGGGTCATAATCCTTTGATTTAGGCAACAATGCAATGCCTGTTGTATTCTCGCTTAATACTGTTTTGCGGCTTGATGAGATGATGATGCCAATCAGCGCCAGCGCAAAACCAATATGTGCAATGGATGCACCTGCTGATTTCATTTTTCCTTTCAAGCCGATCCATATATAGGATGCGTTTGCAACCAACGCAAATACTGCTGCAAACATCGCTACATGAATAGCGATCATAAAGCCTGCACCTTTTTCGGTGTAATTAATATTGCCGATCAAACTTATGCAAAGACTTATTACAAGCGCAATGCCTGCCGGTATGGCTATCTTTTTATAAAATACTTTTTTATCGGTGTTCTTATATTTAAAGTATTGCGTTACTGCAGTAAGCACACCCAATATTATTGCAATAAATATTTGAATCTGATTATATGAAAACATTGTGTCTTCGGGCATGGCTATGTTTGTTCCGAAGATTTTATTGTAAACAGGTATAGATGTTTTTGCGGTGATGATGAGAGCTGATAAAAACAATACCAATGCGCCGATGAACATCCAGAACTCGCGGCTGTAACTGCTTTCTTCTTTTTTTATGGATGGAATTGATTTGCTGCGATAGAAATACAACACCATTGCCGGTATAAAAAATAACAAAACAAACCCAACCAGTTGAACCGTCATATCCTGTTCAGTAAATGCATGCACGGATGTATCGCCCAAAATTCCGCTACGCGTTAAGAAGGTAGAATATAAAACCAATGAAAAAGAAAGTATGTAAAAAAGATAGGTACTCTTTAATGAATAGCCGCTGCTTTTATATACGAGATTGGTATGCAATCCTGCGATCATTACAATCCACGGAACCAGCGACGCATTCTCTACAGGGTCCCATGCCCAGTAACCGCCGAAGTTCAAACTTTCGTAAGCCCATGCAGCGCCCATCATGATACCTGTGCCTAAAACAGCGCCTGAAAATGCAGCCCATGGAATAGCGGCTTTTGTCCAGGTGTGATCATTTTTCATTAATCCTGCAATAGCATAAGAAAACGGAACAATGGTGGAGGCAAATCCTAAAAACAAAATCGGCGGATGTATCACCATCCAGTAATTCTGCAAGGCAGAGTTCAGATCATTGCCTTCAAATATTTTCGGGAATTGTAAGTAATCAGGATTGGTGAAAAGCATTGGTGCATTCAGCTCGTTTCTTAATAAAGCAAACGGGTTGCTGCCCATTTTCCATCCAAAAAAATAAATACCCAGCAACATGGTAGAAATGCAAACCTGCGCAAGGCTTATGACTGCCATAACCGGCGCCTGCCATTTTTTGCTGCGCCATATTACGATCCAGCCCAGCACGCAATGCCAGATATTCCAGAGCATGAAGCTTCCTTCCTGGCCTTCCCAGAAACTGGCGAATAAATATTTCTTTTCAAGGCTGCGTGAAGAGTGATTCCATGCATAATAATATTCATGGTAATGACTGGAGATGATATAATACAACGTGATAAAAACGCCAAAAACGCAAATGGTTTCAATAACAAATGCACCGCGCGCCAGCTTTGCCCAGCCGTTTTGTTCGTTTAATAATTTGCTGCGGGAAGATTTGAAGAAAGCAATGGTTGCAACCAACGATGCCACAAAAGAAAGTACCGCAAAAAAAATGACCCAATTCGCCCCAGAAAAGGTGTTCACCGTTATACTTCATTATTATTTAATTGATGCGCTTACATTCTTTGCGTTGGCATTCGCATCGTCTTTATATTTTGAAGGACATTTGAGCAGGATATTTTTGCAGTCGAATTTGCCATCTTCTACTTTGCCCTGCAACACAAGCCGCTCACTTTTTTCCATATCGGTAGGCTTTGCATTATGATAAACCACCTCGATGGAATTACCCAATGTATCAACAGCAGTAAATGTAAGGTAGTTCGGATCTTTAACGGGATCATAGCTCATTGGCTGGTTCTTATCCATCTTCGCTATCAGGTTTACAAACTTGCCCGGCTTTTGCTTTGCAGACGCAATGGTTTCATAGGTAGTAACATCACCCATAAAACTGATAAGCGTTGCAATTGCAGCAGCAATAAGCACCAATGCTATAACGTGCGTTTTTTTCATGCAAAAAAGTTCGGGGCAAATTTAATCTAAAACTGTGTATGACCGATTGTAAAGATTGTAAAGGAATTTCTAAAGCTAAGCAATAGTGTACGGGCAGCAGTAATGGTAAACTTTGTAGAGCTGTACCATTCCATTTTTTATACAGAACCACAGCTTTGCAGCGGCATTGGCTAAAACAATTCAATTTTCTGTATAGCCATGATATATATTTCCCCCGAACATAGCCGCTGTTTCTACAGTAGTTGTTCGGTACTATGGACCGACCAAGTACCGACCAACTACCGACCAAGTACCGACCAAGTACCGACCAAATGAGCTTGCAGGTAGCAATTGTCTTATATGTTTTATACTGCAGAAACATTACATATTCATGCTATTTGACAATAAGTTTTTCCAATGCTTTTATAACAAATTAAATTTGACCAACACCCGGAAGCCATCAAACTTCTGCGCTGGTTCTTTACATCACTTACAAGGAAAGTCAGAGGGAATGGCACAATGAGGCCTTGGCAACCTTCCGGAGTTTAGGAAACAGGTGCCAACTACATCCTGACAAATGTCGGGGAGAGATAAATCAGATTAAATGTTCATACTATTTTCTATCATATTTAAAGCTCTTCTGATTTATCGGAAGAGCTTTTTTATTTTATATGCCTGCGAGTTTTTAAAAACCCTCTGTGAACTCTGTTTTCTCAGTGCGAAAAAAATATGCACAGAGCTAATGAGCCAACTGAACTTAACAATGAATTAAATTTTTTTTAATTGTCAAATAAAAATCTCAGCTACATTTGCCAAGCATTACCTCAAATATGTTATACGCACAACAACATACTAAAATCAATAACACACAGTCTGACATGTGTACTTGTTGTATTTGTTGTTGTATGGCGCAAGCCATAATTATATAATACCCCCTACCGGGTTCATCCCGTTTTTATTTCTACAATTCATTTTAAACAACAACCGCAAAGCTTATAAGCTATGCAAATTCAAATTCATCAAATCTTACAAAAAAATCTTTATGAGTTACCGTTTTGAAACACTGCAATTGCATGCCGGTCAACAGGTAGATCCTACAACAAAATCACGTGCTGTACCTATTTATCAAACCACATCGTATCAGTTCGACAATACAGAGCACGCCGCTAATCTTTTTGGCTTAAAACAATTTGGAAATATTTATACGCGCATCATGAACCCAACAACCGATGTGCTGGAACAACGCATAGCTGCACTGGAAGGCGGAGTTGCTGCATTGGCAGTGGGTTCAGGCCAGGCTTCACAATTTCTTGCATTGAATAATATTTTGCAGGCCGGGGATAATTTTGTTTCTACTACTTATTTATATGGCGGCACTTATAACCAGTTTAAAGTTGCATTTAAAAGGTTAGGTATTGAAGCCCGCTTTGCCGATGGCGACGATGTTGAGAGCTTTGTAAAACACATTGATAAAAATACCAAAGCTATTTATTTGGAAACAATAGGCAATCCACGTTTGAATATTCCCGACTTTGAAAAGTTTGCTGCGCTGGCAAAAGAATATGATATACCATTAGTTGTTGATAACACTTTTGGAGCCGGTGGTTATTTGGTTAAGCCTATTGAATGGGGTGCAAATGTTGTTGTTGAATCTGCAACCAAATGGATCGGCGGCCACGGAACAAGCATCGGCGGATTAATTATTGATGGTGGTAATTACAATTGGGGCAACGGAAAGTTTCCGCAATTTACTGAACCGAGTGAAGGTTATCATGGATTAAAATTCTGGGATGTGTTTGGTTATAATAACCCATTAGGCTTACCAAACATTGCATTTGCAATCCGTGCACGTGTTGAAGGTTTAAGAGATTTTGGCCCGGCATTAAGCCCGTTCAATTCATTCTTGTTCCTGCAAGGTTTGGAAACATTAAGCCTGCGTGTCCAGCGCGCCGTTGATAACGCACTGGAACTTGCTCAGTGGCTTGAACAACATCCACAGGTAGAATTTGTTTGGTATCCTGGTTTAAAAAGCAGCCCATATAATGAGCTTGCGAAAAAATATTTACCGAATGGTGCAGGCGGCGTGTTGCAGTTTGGTATAAAAGGCGGATTAGAAAATGGCCGCAAGTTTATTGATTCATTAAAGCTCATCAGCCATCTGGCAAATGTGGGCGATGCAAAAACATTGGCTATTCATCCTGCATCTACCACGCATGAGCAATTGAGTGATGAAGAAAGAGAAGCATCCGGTGTACTGCCGAACCTTGTCCGCATCAGCGCCGGTATTGAACATATTGATGATATTAAAGCAGATTTCGAACAGGCTTTCGAAGCTGTATTTGCAAAATCGTTTGCGTAGTAATTTTTGTGTGTTGACCAGTCCCGCACATGTGGGATTGTGTCACTCACTATTTAGGTTTCAAAGTTTGAATGTTTCATTGTTTCAATGTTCTTCTAAAACAAACATCCAACAATGAAACTTTGAAACACTGAAACAATTGAAACTAAAAGATATGTCGAAAACATTTACATATAACAAGGCCTTCAAACTGGAAAGCGGTGCTGTATTAAACAGGCTTCATCTTGCCTATACCACGCACGGAAAACTGAATGCGGCAAAAGATAATGTAGTATGGATATTTCATGCATTAACTGCCAATAGCGATCCCGCAGAATGGTGGGGCGGATTAGTGGGCAACGATAAATTCTTCGACCCAAAAAAATATTTTATAGTTTGTGTGAATATGCCGGGCAGTTGTTATGGCAGCCTCTCTCCTTTTGATTTTAATCCCAAAACAAACAATTCATGGTATCATAATTTTCCATGGTTCACCACGCGTGATATGGTTCGTGCTTACCAGCATTTAAAAAATTATTTAGGCATAGAAAAAATTCATATTGGCATTGGCGGCAGTATGGGCGGGCAGCAATTATTAGAATGGGCAATTGAAGAACCTAAATTGTTTGAATATATTTTTCCCATTGCAACCAATGCATTTCATTCAGCATGGGGCGTTGCGTTCAATGCATCGCAACGTTTCGCAATTGAGAACGATGCAACATGGAAAGAGCAACATGTTGATGCAGGTTTGGAAGGAATGAAAACTGCGCGTTCAATCGCGTTGCTTTCATATAGAAGTTATGATACCTATAAACTCACACAAAAGATAACCTCTGATAATCTAAACAGCGCAGAGCGTGGTTCAGAATCTTACCAACAATACCAGGGTGAAAAATTAGCGAAGCGCTTTAATGCATTCAGTTATTATTTTTTGAGCAAAGGAATGGATAACCATAATGTAGGCCGTGGCAGAGAAAACGCAGTAAAAGCATTGGAGCAAATTCGTGCAAAAGCATTGGTGATAGCTATTTCAAGCGATCTCTTATTTCCCCCTTCTGAACAGGAATTTTTAGCAGCGCATATTCCGCATGCAGAATATCGCGCTATTCATTCACCATACGGGCATGACGGGTTTTTATTGGAGTATGAACAAATAGAAGAAACGATAAAAACATTTTTATATAATACAATTCAAGAAAATTTATTGGTGACAGTAAAATGAATTAATAATTGATAATCAGTAATTAATAACTAAACATGGGCAAGGCAGTAAATAACAGCGGGAATTATCATAAGAAACTGGTGATAGGTTTATTTGGGTTTGGCGTTGTTGGCGAAGGTTTATACAAAGCGCTGCAACAAACATCATCATTAAATGCAACCATTAAAAAAGTTTGTATAAAACACGCGGGCAAGAAAAGAAATGCGCCTGAAGAATTATTCACAACAGATAAAAATGAATTGCTCAACGATAAAGAAATAAATGTTATAGTTGAAGTGATAAACGAAAGCGAACCTGCTTTTGAAATTGTATCAACCGCATTATTGAATGGCAAACATGCAGTAAGTGCCAGTAAAAAAATGATCGCGGAGCATTTACCAAAACTATTAGAGCTGCAAAAGAAAACCGGCAGGTCATTCTTATGTGAAGCGGCTGCCTGCGCATCCATTCCAGTAATAAGAAATCTGGAAGAATATTATGATAATGATTTGCTGCATTCATTAAAAGCCATAGTAAACGGTTCAACCAATTTTATTCTTACAAAAATGTTTGAAGAAAGCTTAAGCTTCAAAGATGCTTTGTTATTGGCGCAGCAACTGGGTTTTGCAGAAAGCGATCCTTCACTGGATGTTGATGGCAGGGACGCCGTGAACAAATGGACCATCCTGCTTGCACATGCTTATGGCATTGTTGAATATCCTGATAACATTCTTTTCAACGGCATCCAAAATATACAGTTAAGTGATGCATTGGTAGCTAAAGAAAAACATTATGACATCAAACTTGTAGCACAGGCAAAGAAATTGTTGAACGGAGAAATAGCTGCATTTGTATTGCCGCAGTTTGTTAAGCATGATGATCATTTATCGTTTGTGAAGAATGAATATAATGGTGTTGTTATTGAAAGCTCATTTGCAGATAAACAATTCTTTTACGGCAAGGGTGCAGGAAGCTTTCCGACAGCTTCTGCTGTGTTGAGTGATATATCTGCATTGCGTTATGATTATCGTTATGAATACAAGAAGTTGTATCATCATATAGTGCCCGAGTTAAGCAGCAACTTTTATATAAAGACCTATGTAAGTTTTGATGACTGGCAATACATTCCAAAAGAAAAATTTGAGTGGATTGAAGAATGGCATGCAGAAGCTGAACGTAAATATTTGGTTGGAGTATTGCCTTTTTCAGAGTTAAAAAATAATACATGGTGGAAAGAAAATAATACATCATTAATTCTTTCACCTGAACCGGTAATAGAAGATGTTGAAATAAGAAAGCTGAAAAAGAAAAGCCTGGAATTAGCGGGTGTTTAGTGTAA
>JABDFS010000105.1 GCA_013286425.1 Bacteroidota bacterium | reverse complement strand
TATAACAGCTTTAAAATACTTTCCAACTTTCTCTATCGCTGATGCAACTCAACTTAGTGAGATATTAATGAGACTTGTTTCAAGCTACAATACTCTAATCTGTTTAAAGTATAACGGCATTTTCAGAAAATGCACCGTAGAAATAAAGAGAATATAATAGAAAATATTCCCAAACAATTCCGACCATTAATACATGGAATAGATTGATCAAAGCACAAGCTGGTAACAAAAGGTTGCAGCAAGGCTGGCAGAAGGAAGAACAATCAGCTACCAATCAATATCAGCAATAGGTCCAGGCCGACTTATCTATTTTGCTTTTTTTCCTTCGCTAATGTCTCTTTACAAAGCTATGTGTGCTGCCAAGGGACATTAAGAGAGAAGGCAAAAAATACCGGTTTAAGAAGGAAAGCAAAAAATAGTTGTGATTGAGGTGTAACTGAAAACGGGTTTTAAAAATCTCAGTCACAAAATAGATTGCTGAATATTAATTAGTTAAGAGCTTTATAACAGGATTTGTGACCGAGAACACCGTCTTTTCAAGGTTGCTGGAAATCGGCCTTTTAGATTTTTATAAGCTTATTTAAAGTTGATATTGGAATATTTGGCTTAATTTGTGGACAAATGTCTTTATGACTAAAAACGAAAAGGAGCTCATCAAGCAGAAATTAGGGGTAATACTACTTGAGCCTGATTCTGCTATCGGATCAGTCCCGATAGATGTTTTGGGAAATGAGTACTGGCAAAAGAGATTAACTGAGGCATTTGCCGGAAAACCCAAAACAATAAACCAAATATTTGAAATATGTGTAGCGGCAACTGATTTGCCACATACTTCAATTACTGTACACGAAGTTTTGAAGGATCTTATGGAGGATAGGGTTTCAGTTGTTGATTCCATTGAGGAAGGGTTAAATTACGATTCATTTAAAATTATATCCGGAAGTACATCTTTCCGCGATTCATTTTGGGCAGAAATATTGGGATTATCTGTAAAGTCGCTTAATCGTTATAAAAAACTTGGCAAAACCTTTAAGCCAATCCAATCAGAAAAAATACTTGAGGTAGCAGAAGTTTCAAGTTTAGGTAAAACTGTTTTTAATAATGATGAAGATTTTCAATTGTGGCTGAATACACCAAATTTTGCTTTGGGTAATAAAAAGCCAATTGAATTAATTAAAACTTCTTACGGCAAAGAAATGGTAGTGGCCGAACTTACAAATATTGACCAAGGCATATTTATATAATGGAAGTTTTCAGGCTTGCAAGAGAAAAATATAAGGATGTCTTGAGTGGTAAAGGAGCGGCAATAAAAGGTGCAAGATGGAATTCTGCAGGTGTTGAAATTATTTATACTGCTGCAAATAAATCGCTGGCAATGGCTGAAGTAGCCGTGAGTCTTTCTATGAAAACTTTACCAGCCGATTTTTATATGCTTACTATTTATGTACCTGATGCTACAAGCGTTCTAAAATTAAATACCACTGATCTTCCTGTTGACTGGAATAAGTTTCCGCACCCATTATCTACAAAAAAAATTGGTGACGATTTTATTAAACAAGGAAAGTTTTGCCTGCTTCAAATTCCATCAGTAGTTACACCTGGTGATTATAATTTTCTCATTAATCCTAACCATCCTGAATTTTCTTTAATAAAAATTATTGCTGAATATCCCTTCGGTTTTGATAACAGGTTGTTTCCTTTAGTGTAGTATTGCCGGATCTGCTGGAAACTACATTCCCTTTTTCGCAATATCTCCTTAATAGCCTTGTGCATTAGCCGGGACATTGCGTTTTAATACGAAATTCTATCCTAAAGTTTTCATCGCATACCTATTGTGCGGCATTAGATTCTGCGTTTCATAATCATTTAACTATACATGCAAAACGCGGATCGCGCCACCTAAGCACAAAGCCAGCCGTAGATCTGCGGGGAAATCGTTTATTGATATTTTATTGAAATCTGGAAGAAGTATTCAACTGTGTTTATGCAAGTTGACGCACTTGTGTTTTTTTATTCAAAGATTAAAATAATGAGATGCCCAATCAAGTTGGGAAAGGACGGGCAAGTGGTATGTTGTGTTTGCTTTTACGAAATGTTTTTTCAGCACACTAAAGCAAGGCTAAGAGACATTCGGCAAAGAGAGTTTCATAATCATCAAACTGTACATGCAAAACGCAGGGGATTCAATAATAATGAACTTTTTCCGCCCCGGCGGATTTGCAGCGGTTCGGCCGGACAAATTTGAAATACCAGTTCTTCGCCCTTACGTTGTGCGTGCTGTTTAGGACGTATCAGTAGCATCGGTAGAGGAAATTAAAACTATATTTACCGCAACTAACTACTTTATTAAATGCAGCAGGAACTATCCAGAAAATTGGCGGCCGTAATGTTCACTGATATATTCAGTTTCACTTCATTAATGGAAAAGGATGAAGCGGATGCCATGGAAAAGAAGCGCTTATACAAAGAAATATTGCATCAATTTCATAAACAATATAATGGCGAGATAATTAAAGATATGGGCGACGGCTCGCTAAGTGTTTTTACAAATTCTGTTGATGCTGTATGGTGTGCTATTGACATGCAAAAAGCTTTTCGTGTTTCAATGAATATCCCGGTAAGGATTGGTATCCATACCGGCAATGTTTTGTTTCAGCAAGGCGATATAATGGGCGATGCGGTAAACATAGCTTCGAGGATGGAATCTTTTGCAGCGCCGGGTTCAGTTTTTATTTCAGGAAAAGTACACGATGAAATAAAAAATCAAAAAAATATTCAAGTGGTTTTGATGGGTAGGTTTGAGTTGAAGAATGTGAGTGTGCCCATGGAGATTTATGCTGTGAGTAATGACAACTTAATAGTTCCGAAAAAACAAGTGCTGCATGGAAAAGGAATCCAGGTTTCAAAAAAATCGTCTTTAAAAAAGGTATTGATTACTGCCGCAATTGTGCTCATTGTAACATTAAGTATTTTTCTCTTGTATAAAAAATATATTGCTAACGGGATGAATGACCCGCAGTCAAAAACGATTGCAGTTATTCCGTTTGATAACCTGAGTGCATCAAAAGATGATGAGTATTTTTCTGATGGCATTTGCAATGAAATACAAACACAGCTTTCAAAAATTGGTGCGCTTAACGTTATAGCACGAACATCAATGCTTCAATTTAAAGACACTAAAAAAACAATGAAAGAAATTGGCGAAGCTGTTGGTGCTGATGTATTGCTGGAAGGCAGTGTACAAAAATCGAACGATAAAGTGCATATTAATATGCAATTGATAGATGCAAAGAGCGACAAACAAATGTGGGCAGATACATATGACAAAGATTTTAAAGACATTTTTTCTATTCAAAGCGATATAGCAAAAAATGTTGCAACCCAGCTTAAAGCTAATCTTACTTCGTTAGAAAAAAATGATATTGAAAAACGCCCGACCGATAATCTTGAAGCATATAACCTATACCTGAAAGGGAATTACCTGGTACAAAAAGTAACGCCGGATGACCTGGCAAATGGGTTAAAAATGTTAAATGATGCCATTAAGCTGGATACTAAATTTGCTCTTCCCTATCTGGGCATAGCCTATTATTATGGTGTGGCAACAGATTTTTATATGGCACCCCGGCAAGCATTGCCGCAATTGAAAATAGCAGCACAAACGGCTATTGAAATGGATAGTACGCTTGCAGGTGGATACGCATATCTTGGAGCATACGATTTTTGGTATGCATGGAATCTTCCGAAGGCGGATGAAGCATTTAAAAAAGCAGTTGCCCTTAACTCCAGCGAATATTTTGTGTATTGGATATATAATATTTTTCTTACTGCAACAGGAAAAACAGACGAGGCAAAAAAGACAGGTGCAAAACTTACAGAGCTTGACCCGATGAGTGCAGATGCGTATGCATGGTATGGCTCAGATTTTTATTTTGCAAAGCAATATGATGAGGCGCTTCGTTATTTAGATAAGTCTTCATCATTAGACGCCAATTATCCATTTGCCGCTTATTTTAAAGGCATGTGTTATATGGCACAGGGAAAATTTTCTGAAGCAATACAGCAGGAACAGCTGGCGCATAAAATGATGGCGTCGCCATGGTCGCATGCAAGGCTTGCGTATGCTTATGCACGTGCCGGCAATGTGCAAATGGCAAAAGCAATACTGGATTCACTCAAAAAACAATCGGATACTGAGTATGTATCAGAAGACGTGGTAGCAAGTGTATATGTTGCTCTTGGCGATAAAGAACATGCTTTTGAATACCTGGATAAAGCAACAGAGCAGCGGGCTGGATGGCTTGTATATCTTAACGTAGATCCTATATGGGACCCAATCCGCAATGATGCAAGGTTTATTGCGATAGTTAAAGAATTAGGTTTAAAATAATTGAGCATAAGAAAATGGTTTCATTAAATAAATCCACTGTTAATTTCTCTTTTCCAAATGTCTCCTTAATTAGCAATGTATGCAGGC
Source organism: Bacteroidota bacterium (assembly GCA_013286425.1). Classification (GTDB taxonomy): domain Bacteria; phylum Bacteroidota; class Bacteroidia; order Chitinophagales; family Chitinophagaceae; genus Parafilimonas. The sequence goes on along the minus strand of JABDFS010000105.1, from coordinate 5,846 downwards.
AGGAACATTGCGATATTTATAAAAGTTTCTTATTGCATTCCCTTGGTGCCTAATGCAAACAGGTTTAAAGCAGGAAGCAAAATAAGATTGCTGATTGCGAATGACGACAGGAATAAAGAAATACCTGCATTGATGGAATTCAGGCACGGTGCAATAGGCTTGAGCAGTTTGAATAAAATATTATCATCATCAAGATTATTATTGCCAATAGTGAAGGATTTGGAATAAATTTTTGGTTAATGATGAACCTCAGCATTCAGCGTAAAACAATGTTCCGCTAGCTTATTGAATTCATAATTTTTATTACAACCTGAAAAATATGTAGGTGTGTTTATGCGAGTTGACGCACTTGTGCTTTTTTATTCAAACATCACAATAATGAGATGCTCAATCAAGTTGAGCACGACGTTCAAGTGGTTGTGTTTGTTTCAACATCTAAAATTTTGGTAGAGTTATAAATAATATGCCACTCTTATTATCTTCAATCCGTAAACAATTGAACTTGTAAACAGTAAACTAAAAACTGTAACCAACAAACTTTCAAACCCGGAACAATGAAACTCTGAAACATTCAAACCCTACATTTGCAGCAAACGATTAACCTATGGTCATAAACAGGCGTGTACTAACACTCGATGAATTTACACTGCAGGCATTCAGGCAAATTCCAAATGCAACCGGAGAATTAAGTGCTTTACTGCGCGATATTGGCCTTGCTGCAAAACGCATCAATGTTGAAGTAAATAAAATTGGTTTGGTTGACCTGCTTGGTGAAACCGGCGATGTAAATGTGCAGGGTGAAGAAGTAAAGAAGATGGATGTGTTTGCCAACAATCAATTGATAGGTGTATTAAAACACGGCGTTAGTTGTGCAGGAATCGGCAGCGAGGAAATGGATGATATTGTAGTGTTTGATGATGAGCTGAGTAATCAAAGCAAGTACGTTGTAATGTTTGACCCGCTGGATGGCAGCGCCAATATTGATACTAACATTTCTATCGGAACCATCTTCGGTGTGTACAGGCGAAAGAGCACTTTGGGCAAGCCTTGTGATAGGAATGATTTTCTTCAACCGGGCGTTGGACAGGTTGCTGCGGGTTATGTTGTGTATGGTTCATCAACTATGTTGGTATATGCAACAAGAAGAGGCGTTAACGGCTTTACACTCGATCCTGCTATTGGTGAGTTTTGTTTAAGTCACCCAAACATACAATGCCCTGCTGATGGCAAAATATATTCGGTTAACCATGGCAATTTTTTTAAGTATGAAAAACCTGTGCAGGAGTATATAACCTGTTGTCAAAAGAAAACAGAAAAAGATGGCGGCCCATATACCAATCGTTACATCGGAAGTATGGTGGCCGATCTGCACCGCACTTTAATTAAAGGCGGCATATTCATGTATCCCGGTACTACAAAAAAACCTGCAGGTAAATTAAGGCTGATGTATGAATGCAATCCTTTTGCGTTTATTATAGAAGTTGCCGGCGGTAAAGCCAGTAATGGCAGTCAGCGTATTGTTGATGTACAACCGACTGATCTGCATCAACGTGTTCCTCTTTTTATCGGCAGTAAGAATATGATGGATGAATGCCTTTCTTATATGGAATAACATTCTTTCACTCAATGAATAATGAATATTGATTATTGAGAGTTGAATAATTTAAACACTCAACATTCAATGTTCAATAAACAATATCAATGCTTATGGCCGCTGGTCAAATAACTCCCTTTAGGGTTGGGGCAGCATTTCTCAATTTTATACATTCGCTAAAAATTTTTCTATGATACGCAACCAGGAAATTGATTATAAGATTTTTGGTGAAGAATTACAATATGTAGAAGTTGAGTTGGATCCCGGTGAAACAGCTGTTGCAGAGCCCGGTTCATTTATGATGATGGACGATGGCATTACTATGCAAACACTTTTCGGCGATGGCAGCGAGCAACAGGATAATAGTCTTTTAGGTAAATTATTCAGTGCGGGTAAACGTGTATTGGTGGGCGAAAATTTATTCATGACTGCATTCACCAATACATCGTCAGGCAAAAAGCATGTAAGCTTTGCTGCGCCTTATACAGGCAAGATCGTGGCGCTTGATCTTTTGCGTTTAGGCGGCAGAGTGATCGCACAAAAAGATGCATTTCTTTGTGCAGCAAAAGGTGTAAGTATCGGCATAGAATTTCAGCGAAAACTGGGTACAGGCTTATTTGGTGGTGAAGGCTTTATTATGGAAAAGATAGAAGGTGATGGCATGGCTTTTTTACACGCAGGAGGTTTTGTACAGGAAAAAGAATTGCAGCCCGGCGAACTTTTAAAAATAGATACAGGTTGCATTGTTGGATTTACCGGAACTGTTGATTACGATATTCAATTTATCGGCGGCATAAAAAACTCGATATTTGGTGGCGAAGGATTATTCTTTGCAACATTAAGAGGCCCGGGAAAAGTATGGATACAATCATTGCCAATCAGCAGGCTTGCAGCGCGCATACTTGCATTTGCAACCTATAACCGCGGCAAAGAAGAAGGAAGTATATTGGGTGGCCTGGGAAGAATTTTGGATGGTGACAGGTATTGATTGGATATGGATAATAGATTATGGCTCATGAATCATATGCAATGAATCACAAAGCATAAGAATGAGTGTAACCACAAAACATATTATAGTAAAAGGAAAAGTGCAGGGCGTTTTTTTCAGGAAAAACGCAAAGCAGAAAGCTGATGAGCTGAATATAACCGGCTGGGTAAGAAATACAGATAATGGTAATGTTGAAATTTTAGCACAGGGAGCGGAAGATTCAATCGCGCAATTTATAGACTGGTGTAAAGATGGTTCCGCAAAAGCAGCTGTTTCAGATGTTGAAGTAAATGCTGCATGGCCAAACCCGGGCCTTAAAAGCTTTTCAATTGCTTATTGAAAATACCTTTTTTGTATGGAAGAAGAAAGCCATAAACTATTGCTGCGTTCCATTCGCCTTGAAGCATTGGGCGATGGCATTTTTGCAGTTGCAATGACTATACTTGCTATTGAACTAAAATGGCCTGAATTAAAAGACACTTCTGTGCAAGCCTTTATAAATGCGTTCCATGAGCTTTCGCCACGGTTGTTTTGCTATTTCATAAGCTTTGTTGTACTGGGAATTATGTGGTTTGGCCATCGTGTAATGTTTGAATATATCGGCCGCACCAACCGCTATTTTATTTTCCTTGGGATATTGTTTTATATGATGGTTTGTTTGGTGCCTTTGAACACAAGATTTCTTGCTGAAAACAGCTTGCAATGGGGAACTATTTTTATTTATGGATTGAACCTGAGCCTGTGTAACCTTACATTATATGCGCAATGGGTATATGGCATTAAACACAAAGGTTTACTGGAAAGAGAATTGCCTTTGCAGGTTCAGAAAGAAGCAAAGTTCTTATTCCTTATATCACCGGTTGTATACCTGTTTGCAATAATTATTTCTATCTGGATCCCTGTTATAAGCCTTGGCATATTCATAATAACACCCTTGCTATATCTTATTCCAAACAAGCTTGATAAATACCTTCCCTAAGTAAAAATTACACTTTAAAGCAGGCTGTGATTACTTTGAAAACTGCAGCGTAAATTTTTTATACAACAACTGGTTATACAGTGCTACAAAAGCTGGAAGAAATATGAAAGTTGATATGATGCTGTTGCGATAGAAAGGCAAGCCAAAAGTGTATGATTGCCATAAACCTGTTATGTCTTTATTATAACCCATAATATCTCCCTGTGTTTTCCATACAAAAAAATTGGAGGCAAGAAAAAAAACTGTAGGGCCAATAAAAGATGCGGCAATAACACCGGCGGTTTTATAATTTCTTAATCCCATTCCAATGAGCGTTAAAACAATGAATAAAACGTAGTTTATTATTTGCCCGCTGTAAAAACCTGCAAAAGGGAAAAGATTTGCTGCATGCAAAACCTGCAATAATATATCGCTTAAAAACAGCGTAAGCAAAGGAAAAAGAAATGCGAGCCTTTTATCAGGAATGGCTATACCGGCAAATAAACTCACGGCCATTACTGCTGTAAAACCACTAAGGTTAATTTGAGGTGCGCAAATTAGTTTCACCAATGTTGATATACCAACCAATATAAAAAAGAAGATAATTAATTGTTTTGAAAGCTTCATGTATTTAGAATTTAAGGGCAAAAGTAAGCATTTCAGTTAAGGGACAAAAGCCTTATATGCAATTGCTTTAACAGTTGTGGATATGCTGTAAGTTTCTTTTGGTAAAACAGCAAAGGCTTCACCTTTTTTTACCGATAGATTATTAATTCCTTCAACCTGCACCTCTCCTTCCATTACAACAATAATTTCCAGTGAGTTTGTTGTTGACTGATATGTTTCGCCTGCACTTAATTCAATTTTACTTATACCAAAATCTTCAACCGGGCAAGGATAATTTCTCTCACCTCCTGTAAGTTGGCTGCCTTTCATAACACCAGGTTCTATGCCTTCAAACGTAATGTGCTTAAGCAATTCAGGCACATCAATATGCTTTGGTGTCAGGCCGCCACGTAAAACATTATCACTGTTGGCCATCAGTTCAACGTTCTGCCCTTCAAGATATGCATGCGGAACACCGGCGCCCTGGAACACCGCTTCTCCCGGTTCAACTTTCACTATATTAAATAAGTAAATTGAAAATATACCACAATCAAACCCCGAAGCAGGTTTTTCCTTTTCATACAATTTAGAAACCCACCATCCTGCATCTGCTTTTGTAAGTTGATCATTTTTTTTGCGCGTGATTTCTTTATCGATCAAAGCACTTAAAATTTCATCCGACTGTTTCTGTGGCATCAGCATTATATGTTCATATAATCCTTCATAACCTTTATCAAGAAAGATTTTTTCAAAGCTGTTGAAAGTGGGAATGGTTTGCAAAACCTTCAGCAATTTATCTTTCGTTAAAAACCCGTGTAATAACCAAACCTCGCTTAAGGCAATTAATACTTCAGGCTTATGATTTTTATCTTTATAATTCCGGTTGGATGCTGTTATTAAAATATTATTTGCTTCTTCTTCATCAAAACCTTTTGCTGCAGCGGCTTTTGAAGGATGTACCTGTATGCTCAGCATATCTTTTACATCCAGTATTTTAAAAAGATAGGGCAACCCGCCAAACATTTTATCTGTTGCTGAACCGATAAAAAGCCCAGGATCATTTTTAATTAATTCGTATAAATTTTTCTCTTCGTTATCCATGTTTATTGTTGATGATGCAGACGGATGCGCGCCCATCCAGTATTCTGCAAAAGGCTTATTTTCCGGGTTGTCAATTCCAAGCCATTGCGGGATGAATGTTGTTCCACCCCAGGCATAATGTTGTACTTTTCCTTTTAACTTAAATATTTTATCTTGTAGCATAATCAACCTTAAATTTTATGAACGACTGGAACAAAACTACCGGAAACAAAGGAGAAGAACTTGCCGCGAATTATCTTTCAGAAAAAGGCTATGTTATTATTGAACGCAACTGGCGTTTTCGCCACGCGGAAGTTGATATCATTGCTTCAAAAAATAACCGTTTACATTTCTTCGAGATTAAAACAAGAACAACCGATAAATACGGCAAGCCTGAGGAAAGCATGAGTCATAAAAAAATGAATATGCTTAAAACGGCTGCAGAAGAATACCAGTACAAAAATCCGCAGTGGAAATATTTGCAGTTTGATGTACTTGCTATTACAATTACGAATGGCATTCCAACAGAATATTTTTTAATTGAGGATGTATATTTCTAGCGGATTGGTTTCAATGTTTCAAATGTTCAAATGTTTCAAAGCACCTATGAATTTCTAACA
>JABDFS010000104.1 GCA_013286425.1 Bacteroidota bacterium | reverse complement strand
CCTGATAAAAATTTATCAGCTATCAACAAAATTTTATCAACCAGCCATCTTCCTATTGTGAGAATAAAAATTGTGTATACCAACACCATAGAAACAGACCACACTGCACTATCTCCGGTTGGTTTCATTAACTGCATGATAATTGAAAACAATATCCAGCCTAAAAAATCATCTATCATCGCAGCGGTTAATACAAGATTACCAATCTTGGAGCGAAGAATATTTAAGTCCAACAAAATCTTTGCTATTACGGAAAGTGCCGTTATAGAAAGCGCTGTTCCAAAAAACATTGCAGGAATAGTAAGGCTTGTACCCGCCGGTGCAGAAAAAATCCTGTCGTAGAAAAACCAAACAGTAAGAAATCCTAACGTAAAAGGGAAAATCAAACCCATTAAACTGATAGAAGCAGCCTGCTTGCCTTGCTTACGGATCATTTTCAAATCAACTTCAAAGCCAGCTATAAACATCAATAAAATAATACCTATGTTGGCAAGGCCGTCAAAAGCTTTGTAAGGCACGCCCTTTTGTGCAGTAAAAATACTTTCAAATAAATGCGGAGATATTGTGCCGAGCAGAGATGGTCCTAATATTATTCCTGCCAGTATTTCACCAATAACAGCAGGCTGTTTGAATTTGCGGAAAAGCTCGCCCAGGATGCGGGCTGTAATTAGTATTACGCTTACTATAATGAGGAAACTTAACACCTCATCAGAGCTGAGTTTTGAAACCATTGTTGTTGTATTTTGTGGTGATAACGATTGGTAACGAAATCAAAATAAAGGTATTTACGCCACATTTCCTATGTTACTAGTAGGAATTTAATAAACGCTATAATTTGATACGTAGTTGCTTTCTGGACTAATTATTAAAAAATTTCTATCGACAAAGACTGACCTGAAATGAAAGGTTTTTATTAATATCCACGTATATCTTTCCCTTCCATAAAATTTAGAAACGCCTTGTTTACAACGCGATTGCCACCGCGTGTTGGATAGTTACCTGTAAAATACCAGTCGCCGGTATTGGTTGGGCAACAATCGTGAAGATCTTCAATAGTTTGATAAATTACCTGTACAGGAATGGTTACGCCTTTTGGTGTGATGAGCTGCGCAATCTTATCAGAAATTTCCTGCGTGGTGAAAGGTTTATAAATATTACGAACAAGGTTTTCTGCATCAAGTGTATTGCAACGCTCAAGCTCAGTTATCTTTTCATGAACATCTTTAATTATGCAGTCTTTGCCTCCTTCTTTCAAAAGCTCAATGGCAGCCTTAAATGCAATAAAATCGCCTAGCTTGCTCATATCAATACCATAACAATCCGGGTATCTTATCTGCGGAGCAGATGAAACAACAATTATTTTTTTTGGTTTAAGCCTAGCCAGCATGCGCACAATACTTTCCTTTAGTGTAGTGCCCCGAACAATAGAATCATCAATTACTACAAGCGTGTCTTCGTTCCTGCGCACTGTTCCGTAAGTGATGTCGTATACATGTTGCACCATTTCGTTACGCCCACTATCTTCTGTGATAAACGTGCGTAGCTTAACATCTTTAATAGCAATTTTTTCCTGGCGTATTTTTCGATTGATTATAGACTGAAGTTTTTCTTCAGTAACATCATCGCCCCAGCTTAAAATTCTTTCTACTTTGGTTTGATTCAAATAATCTTCCATGCCTTTGCATAAACCAAAGTAAGCTACTTCGGCAGTGTTGGGTATGTAGGAAAATATAGTGTTTTTAAGGTCATGGTCAACTGCTCCAAGCACTGCTTTACTTAAATGATAGCCCAATGCGATCCTTTCACGATAGATTTTTTCATCACTGCCGCGACTAAAATATATTCTTTCAAAACTACATGCCTTTCTCTCTTTTGGTTCAAGTACCTGTTCCATCAAACAGCTGCCATCGGGCTTAACAATCAATGCCATACCGGGCAACAATTCAAATACTTCATTTTCACCAACATTGAACGAAGTACGTATTGCTGCGCGCTCGCTTGCAGCCACAACAACTTCGTCATTTATATAATAATATGCCGGCCGTATTCCGTGTGCATCGCGCAATATAAAGGTACTTCCGTTACCGGTTAAGCCGCCTACGGTAAAGCCACCATCAAATAATTCTGCGGCTTTCTTTAAAGCCATAGCAATATCAGGATCATCAGGGTTTTTGCCGTTTTCAATAGAAAGAAAATGATGGATCACTTCCATCATTGCTGCCAGGTCGCTTTGCTTTTGAAATACCCCCGGATTGATATTGATAAGGTCAAAAAGCTCATCGGTATTTACCAAATTAAAATTCCCGGCAAGTGCAAGATTTTTTCCGGGAACTATATCTTTTTTAATAAAGGGATGGCAAAATTCAACATTATTTTTCCCCTGTGTTCCATAACGAAGATGGCCAAGCAATAACTCTCCAACAAAGGGCACATGGCCTTTCATTAATACAGGATGCTTTTTTATGTCAGGTTGATATTTTTCGAGCTCGTTTATTTCAGAACCTATTTTAAAGAATAAATCAGCTATAGGTTGTAATGCATTGCTGCGAATGCGATGCAGAAAAGGGCTGCCTGGTTCTGTGTTTAATTTAACGGCTGCAATGCCGGCGCCATCCTGACCGCGGTTATGTTGCTTTTCCATAAGCAGGTAAAGCTTATTAAGCCCGTACATAACCGTTCCATGTTCCTGGAGATAGTAAGAAAAATCTTTTCTTAGCCGAATGAGGGCGAGGCCACATTCATGTTTTATTGCATCACTCATGAGGGGATTGGAAGGCGCAAATTTACAATTAATAATTTAAAGGATTTATAAAAGATGCTCCGTTTGTGAAGTAACATTTTCTGCCAACCATAAAAATTCGTTTATAAAAACATCAATGTTTCTTTGAAAGGATGCATCAATCAAATTTCCTTCTTTATCAAACTTATTTTCAATCATTGGAGTTACGAGCATGTGAGGTGAACCAATGCCAAATATTGCGTAAATCAACGACTGTAATTGCAAAGCAGCACGTATACCACCTAAAGCTCCCGGAGAAGCTGTTACAATTCCAAACGGTTTGCGTGATTGTTTTGGAAAATGATCAAACAAAGTTTTTAAAGCCGGGGTATAACTTCCATTATATTCTGGTGTAACCAATATAAAAGCATCAGCTTCAAACATTCGTTTTGCCAAAGGCTGTAAATCTTCAGGAGCATTTTCTACACTCCTGAAGACTTCCTGTTGCAAAGCATTTATTTTCCAGTCACGAATATCAATTATGTTGATGTTATGCCTGGTGAACTCTTTCAAATGTTTTTCCAAATATAAAACTACCCTGTGTGTAACACTGTTACTTCGAGGACTACCAGAAACGATCTCAATATTCATAAACACTTCCTCTTTTATATAAAATCTGAATTAAAAATTATGCCTGCTTAACCATTTGTACATTCAATATAAGGCGAACATCATCGCTTACAACAGCGCCGCCAGCTTCCGTAAGTGCATTCCATTTTAAGCCAAATTCTTTACGGCTGATTTTTCCAGTAATTTCAAAACCTTCTTTGTTTTGTCCCCAGGGATCAATTACACTTCCGCCATGTTCAACCTTTAATGCAATATTTTTAGTTACACCGCGAATGCTAAGATCTCCATGCAGAAGGTATTCGCTATCGTCTTTTTTTTCTATTGAAGTAGATGTAAAAGTGATCTTTGGATATTGTTCCGTATGAAAAAAGTCTTCACTTTTCAAATGAGCGTCTCTTTGTTCACTGTGGGTAGTAATACCATCCACATCAGCTTCAAAAGAAACTGAAGCATCTGTAAAATCAGGCTTATCCGCAATCATTGTTCCATCAAATTTTGTGAAGTTGCCGCTAACCGTACTAATAACAAGGTGTTTAATCTTAAAACCGATTTCGCTGTGTGCAGCGTCAATTTTGTAAGTTGCCATAGTTGTTTAATTTTTATTATTATATAATTTAAATGAATGTATATACACTTATTAGTCAAAAAAATTTACTTTTCGTGCACTCTTATTTCTTCAAGTAAAGAATTTAATTCACCTGCTTTGCGTTCGCTCATAACAATGGTTTTATCCATCAAGCCATTTATCCTGTCTGTCGAATGCTGAAGTATATTCAAACCTGCCGGAGTTAAAACAATAACTGTTTCCCGGCGATCTGATTCTGATGATGTTCGCTTAACAAGCTTTTTAGTTTCAAGCCTGTCGATAATTCTTGGCACATTAGAGCTTTTTTCTATCATTCGACAAGCAATTTCCCTTACACAAATTTGTTCAGGATGCCTGCCTTTTAATATTCTTAAAACATTGTATTGCTCATGTGTTAAGCCATATTCTTTTAATTCTTTACTCATCATGGTTTTAAGCCACCATGCAGTATAAAGAATATTTAACCCTGCTTTATGCACTTCGTTTCTGAATTTATTACTTTTTATAGCCTGTTCCAGTTTCACAACACAAATGTATGTATATACATCTAATTTACCAAATAAAAACCTTTGCTTTCACAAAGGCTTTAAAAATTATTTAGATGCAGTGCTTTCTGCAGTAAACCAAAAGTCAAGGCTTTTACAAGCTTTATATCCGGGATCAATATCAATGTAGAAATCCGAAACATGTTGTTTAAACCACGTTTCCAGAACCTGCTGTTTCTTTTCTCCAAGCGACTGTTGTGCAACACGATCATAATCATCTTTCAGATTTTCCCTGTGAGGCTGGGTTTGATGTACCAGGTAAACAATGCGTACAGCAGTTTTGCCGCGATCATCTGTATAACTAAGTGGCTGTGTAATGTCACCAACTTTCATGTCTTTCAGCTTTGGTACAATATCCTTATCCAATTGGTCGATAGTTACAGAAGTTGAGCCGTCTACCGGTGAAGAAAACCTACCCGCATTATATTTGGTAGCATCGTCTTCACTATACTTTTGAACTGCCTCATTAAAATTAATATTCCCTGCAATGATGGTAGAGCGAACGCTGTCCAACTTTTGTTTGGCATCATTTATTTCTGAATTCGTTACAGAAGGTATTATAAGAATATGCCTGATAACTGCATCATCTCCTGCCCTGCTTACCATCTGAATAATATGCAATCCGAATTTAGTTTGAATTACCGGCGATATTTCACCTTCTTTTAATTTAAAGGCAGCAGCAAGAAAAACAGGGTCCCATATTTTATCATTGCGGTTTATACTGTATTGGCCACCATTATCTTTACTACCCGGATCCTGTGAATATATTTTTGCCAGGTCTGCAAATCTTTTCTTGCCTGATAATACCTGTTGCCTCAAATCATTCAACTGGTTTGTAATGTAGGTCTGGATATCTTTATTTGCTTTTGGATAAATTACGATCTGTGCAATTTCAAGCTGGCTCTCGAAGAAAGGCAAACTGTCTTTCGGGATTTTCTCATAAAATGCTTTTACTTCGGTAGGCGTAATTTTCACATTTTCCAAAATTTTACTTTGCATTTTATCTGCTAACTGCCTTTCAATAAACGGCTGACGCAGATCTTCTTTTAGCTGGTAAACAGTTTTACCTGCTATTTGTTCCAACATTTCCTGTGAACCATATTCATTTATAAAATAGCGGATCCTGTTATCAAGTAATGCATCAATTTCGTCGTCTGTAATGATTAAGGAGTCTTTTTGTGCCTGAAGCACCAATAACTTTTGCACCAATTGCCCTTCTAAAAAAGAACATTCAGGGTTGGGTGGCAGTTGCACATCTGCAGCCTGCCTTTTGTAATCAATAATAGCATTATCAATGTCGGATTTAAGGATGATCTTATCGCCAACTTTTGCAATGATTTTATCAGCCACCATTCTTTGTGTCTGTGCGAAGTTTTTTGCAAATCCGCAAATCACAAAAAGCAAAAGAGACAAACAAAATTTTTTCATATCGCCAAAAGTAAAATTTTGCGAAAGGGGTTATCGCCTATTAATTGTTTTTAACAAAGAATTGGTGCAAGCCTGTTAAAGATGAAAGCTTACAGTGTGCGTTTTACCTCTTGCTTTTCGTATGCCACAATAGTATCAAGTGGATTGATATCTGCAAAATTCTTTAGTGTTAAGCCACATTCATACCCTGCTGAAACTTCTTTTACGTCGTCTTTAAAACGTTTTAAACTGCCCAACTCTGCGAAAGCTCCTTCCTGGCGCGGATAAATAAGAATACCATCACGGAAGAGACGAATCTTACTATCACGTTTTACTTTTCCTTCCGTAACATAACATCCTGCAACAGTAGCTTTATCAAACTTAAATACTTCACGAATTTCCACTGTAGCAACTTCTTTCTCTTCAACAGTAGGTTCAAGCATACCTTCCATCGCGCTCTTTATCTCTTCAATCGCATTATAAATGATAGAGTAAGTTTTTATTTCAACGCCTTCGTTCTGGGCCAGTTTGTTTGCCTGTGAAGAAGGGCGAACATTAAACCCAAGTATAATAGCATCAGATGCAGTAGCAAGTAAAACATCGCTTTCAGATATCTGACCAACTGCCTTATGTACAACGCTTACTACTATTTCTTCAGTAGAAAGCTTCTGCAATGAATCACTCAATGCTTCAACTGAACCGTCCACATCACCCTTAATAATGATCTTCAATTCTTTGAAATTACCTAACGCAAGCCTGCGCCCTATTTCATCAAGTGTTATGTGTTTACGGGCCCTTAATCCCTGTTCGCGTAATATCTGCGAGCGTTTGGTGGCCACATCTTTTGCTTCAGATTCATCTTCAAACACCTTAAATTTTTCACCTGCCTGTGGCGCACCATTCAATCCCAATATCTGTACCGGCGCAGAAGGCAGCGCATCCTGTACACGCTGATTACGCTCGTTGGTTAGTACCTTTAACCTTCCGAAATATTGACCGGAAACCATAATGTCACTCTGCTGCAAGGTTCCGTTCTGCACTAAAACAGTTGCTACATAACCCCTGCCTTTATCTAACGATGCTTCGATTATAGTTCCTGTTGCTTCTTTGTCAGGATTTGCTTTGAGATCAAGAAGATCGGCTTCCAATAATATCTTTTCAAGCAGCGCATCTACATTTAATCCCATTTTGGCTGAGATTTCCTGGCTTTGAAATTTACCTCCCCATTCTTCAACCAAAATATTCAATTGCGATAGCTGCTCATAAATTTTTGCAGGATTTGCACCGTCTTTATCGATCTTATTAATAGCAAAGATCATAGGAAGGTTAGCTGCCTGCGCATGGCTGATGGCTTCTTTTGTTTGAGGCATTACCGCATCATCTGCTGCAACAACAATAACCGCTACATCTGCGGCCTTGGCACCGCGGGCACGCATGGCAGTAAACGCTTCGTGACCCGGTGTATCAAGAAAAGTGATTTTTTTGCCATCACCAACTGTTACCTGATAAGCGCCTATATGCTGGGTAATTCCCCCAGCTTCACCGGCAACAACATTGGTACTACGTATATAATCAAGTAAAGAGGTCTTTCCATGATCAACATGCCCCATTATAGTTACAATTGGTGGCCTTGATTGCAGGTCTTCCGGATCGTCATGTTCTTCTTCCTCCTCTACATCTTCATCCTCCAGGCCTATAAATTCTACCTGGTATCCAAGTTCATTTGCAACCAATTCTATTACTTCAGCATCCAGTCGTTGATTAATAGACACCATTATACCCAAACTCATACATTTACTTATGATAGTTGCAAAACTTTCATTCATAAGGTTTGCGAGTTCGCTTACAGTAACATATTCTGTTACCTGCAATACTTTAGAATCATTTGTATAGATGTCTTCAGTGTTCTTAGATGATTTTGATCCTTTATTCTTTTTATAATTTTTAGAACCACCCGAAGTTCCACCTGTAATTTTTATCTGCGTTTCCCTGATCTTGGCGCTGATCTCTTTGGGATCTATTTCGCGCTGTTGAACAACATTTCTATCCCTGTTATGATGCCCGGCACCCGGTCTTGTGAGTTGTGGTCTGCCAACACCATGACTTCTGCCACCATCAGGGCCTCTTCCACCCCCGTCTCTCCGAAAACGATTATCAGCTCCGGCACCTTGTTGCCGCTGTTGTGGGTGACCACCTTCGGCTCTTCTTTCTGCCGGAGGAGGAGCTCCTGCGCCGGTCTTATCAATCGGAATGCGTTTGCGTTTGCGTTTTTCTTCTCTGTGCTGTTGTGTTGGTGGTGTGGCTTTAGGCCTTGTATCGTTTTCCTGGGGTAACTCTATTCTGCCAACGATTTTTGGGCCTGTGATTTTATCAGCTTTTATATTTTCAATTTCTGCCTGCCCCTGTGGTTGTTCTTCTTCCTGCTGCGGTTCTTCTTTTTCAATATTTGCAGGTTCTTCATTTACAATTTGAGGCTTAATTTCTTCAGCCTGGGGAGCGAGTTTGATTTCAATCTTTTTAGGTCTTGTAGAACTATTGATAGCCGAGAGATCTATCTTGTCTATAATTTTTGGGCCTTCTATCTCCGGAATATCCATTTTTATTATTTCAGCTTCACGAGGTTTGGCTTCTTCAACCGGAACTTCTTCCGGCTCTGCAGGTATTACCGGTGGAGTATTAACAGGAACTTCTGCAACTTTTTCAGGCTCCGTTTTTTGTTGTACCTGCTGTACATGTTCAACAACAATAGCAGGCTTAATCTCCTCTTTTCTAAATGTAATTTCCTCATCTTCCCTTCTTCTTCTCTCTGCCTGCACGTTTTTAGGTATTTCAACCTGGTCAGCCTTTGTTTTCGCAACTTTATCCCCCTGGAAATTATGCTGCAAGGCCTGATACATTTCAACCGAAAGCTTTGCCGTGGGCTTTAATTCTTCCCTGTCAAAACCTTTGCCCACCAAAAATTCAATAAGTGTATCCTGACCTATGTTAAATTCTTTAGCGGCTCCTAATAATCTTGGTAACTTAATTTCAGCCATTAATTTTTTTTTGTGTTATGCAGGAAGATTTATAAACTGTTTTTTAACTCATACATGATTTTTTAGCATGAATAAATTAATTTCATCTTCTGCAATATTATTCTTTTTCGAATTCTGCTTTTAATACATTCTTTACTTCTTCAATTGTTTCTTTTTCAAGATCTGTTCTGCGTTCAAGTTCATCTACACTTAAATCCAATACGCTGCGTGCAGTATCGCATCCTACTCTTTTTAATTCATCAATAACCCAGGTGTCAATTTCGTCTGTAAACTCATCCAGATCTATATCAAATTCTTCCACTTCGCCTTCATTCTCGCGGAAAACATCAATATCGTATTCGGTAAGTTCGCAGGCTAATTTTATGTTAACCCCTCTTCTGCCGATGGCTAAAGATATCTGGTCAGGCTTCAAATAAACATCTGCATGCTTCTTCAACGCATCAAGCTCCATAAAACTTATTTTGGATGGCGTTAATGAACGCTGTATTAAAAGCTGGGTATTGCTTGTCCAGTTAATAACATCAATGTTCTCATTCTTTAACTCACGAACTATGCCATGAATGCGGCTTCCCTTCATACCCACGCAAGCTCCTACCGGATCGATCCTGTCATCAAAACTTTCTACAGCAACTTTTGCGCGTTCACCCGGTTCTCTTACAATTTTTTTGATAGTAATAAGGCCATCAAAAATTTCCGGTACTTCAATCTCAAGCAACTTAGCCAGAAAATCCGGGCTTGTACGGCTTAAGATAATTACGGGCGTATTATTTTTCATATCTACCCGTTTTATTACAGCGCGGATGCTTTCCCCTTTTTTGAAATAGTCCTGCGGTATTTGTTCACTTTTGGGTAATATCAATTCATTACTTTCTTCATCCATTAATAAAACTTCTTTCTTCCAAACCTGGTAAACTTCTGCATTAATTATTTCACCTATCCTGTCTCCATATTTTTTAACCAAAACATTCTTTTTCAAATCGCTTATACGGCTTGCCAGCGTTTGTTTGGCAGCAAGTATTGCACGGCGGCCAAAATCAAGCATATCAACTTCCTGGTAAAGTTCTTCGCCTACTTCGAAATCGGGTTCAATTTTAACGGCTTCGCTGTAATTAACTTCAGCAAGAGGATCCTGCACTTCACCATCTTCTACAATCATTCTTCTGCGAAAAATTTCAAGGTCGCCTTTCTCTGCATTCACAATTACATCAAAGTTTTCATCACTGCCGAATTTTTTTCGAAGCAAAGTTTTAAATACGTCTTCTACCACTTTCATCATGGTAGGCCTGTCGATATTTTCTGCTTCTTTAAATTCCTGAAAGGCTTCAATTAAATTAATACTTGCCATATAAATTACGATTTACGAAGTACGAATTATGTTTCGTACAATTAAAATTCAATTTGAACTGTTGTTGTTTTTATGTTTGAAAATGGAATAATTAATTGCTTGGTTTCCGCCTTTTTGCCCTTGCCTGTTGTTTCTTCAACAATTATATCTTCATTAGATACTTGTAAAAGCCTGCCTGTCTTTACGGTATCATCATTAAAAGTGATCTCTATGTTTCTTCCCGTATTTTTTAAATACTGGCGCTGCAGCTTTAAAGGCTTATCCAGGCCCGGTGATGATACTTCAAGCGAAAAATCACCGGCAGGAAAAATATGCGCATCTTCAATTATCTTATATAACTGCCTGTTAAACTTCACGCATTTTTCTATTGATATCCCCTTATCTCCATCTAAAAAAACCTTCACATTATTGGTTGGCTTTACTTTTGCTTCAACCAAGAAATAATCCGGTTCATTTTCAAGGAACTTATTAGCTATAGCTTCAATATTTTCTAAAACAGACTGTGACGACATAGGCAAAAAGAGAAGGGAACGACTCCGTTCCCTTCATTAATTATTTCCGGCGCAAATTTAATAATGAATATTGTATTTACCAAATCCTACATTGGTTAAGCAGTTGTGAAATTGAAATATTCAATATTATTTTATGCTTAACGATATTAACTTTACACTATGATAGAGTGGATTTTTGCAATTTTAGTTTTTTACTTGTTGTATAAACTAATATTTGATTTTATAGTTCCTGTTTCAAGAGCTTCCTCTCAGATTCGCAGTAAAGTGAATGAGATGAACCAACAGTTTAACCGC
>JABDFS010000103.1:6180-11321 GCA_013286425.1 Bacteroidota bacterium | reverse complement strand
CTTTATCATATAAAATTCTTGTTACTATACTCCAGGGCCTTACAGTAAGATTACCTGTTTTCATTGCTGCAGGCAATGTTGAAGATTGTGTGCTGAAATATCCGCCAAAAGGACAACCCAGCCAGCATTTATTTCTGAACTGGCAATTGGTTCTTGCCTGTATGGGTTTAGTAATATTTGCCGTGCGGCCCATGATCATGTTGCGGCTGCCTTTGTAGTGATCTTTTATGCGTGCAGCCACATCTTTTTCAACACAGGTCATATCCATTGGCGGCATAAAATGGCCATCAGGCAAATTAGGTATGCCATCCAGATTACCGCTGATACCGGCAAACTCTTCAACATAATTATACCATTGCTCTATTTCTTTATAACGTACAGGCCAGTCAACAGCAATACCATCTTTTGCATTGGCTTCAAAATCCCAATCGCTCCAGCGATAACTCTGGCGCCCCCACAATAGTGAACGACCTCCAACATGATAACCGCGAAACCAGTCGAAGCGTTTTATTTCTGTATACGGACTGTCTTTATCGCTTGCCCACCAGTCAAGATTTGATTCATTCAATACATAATCCCTTTTTAATACCGGGTAATCATTGATCATCTTTTCAGTTCTAACACCCCTGTGCGGAAATTCCCACGGATAAAGATTGGTAGTTTTATAATCACTGATGTGCTTAATATCCATGCCTCTTTCCAGCATGATAACTTTCAGCCCTTTTTCAGAAAGCTCTTTCGCAGCCCATCCGCCGCTGATGCCTGAGCCAATTACAATTGCATCATAAACATTGTCAGCCATTATTATAAAGTTTTATAGTTTCGAAAGTTTCATTGTTTCAGGGTTTCAAAGTTGCATTGTTTCAGAAGTTAAAATAACATTGAAACAATTAAACATTGGAATTTTGAAACCAAGATTACACATCACAAATTTCAATTGCTTTTTTCAGGGATGCAGCTTTATCGGTTGCAGCAGGTATGAATTCCTGTGCCACATACCCTTTATAGCCGGTAGCTATTATAGCTCTCATTACAGCCGGATAATACAATTCCTGCGATTCGTCTATTTCATGCCTGCCGGGAACGCCGCCGGTATGATAATGCCCGAAATATTGATGATTGTCGTTAATGGTCCTTATCACATCGCCTTCATCAATCTGCATGTGATAAATATCATACAACAACTTAAAATTTTCTGAGCCAAGACGCTTACACAATTCTACGCCCCATTTATGATTATCGCACATATAATCTTTATGATCGATCTTACTGTTCAATAATTCCATGTGCACCGTAACACCATTTTTTTCTGCCAATGCAACAATGGGCTTTAATCCATCAACACAATTCTTTAAGCCTGTTTCATCATCCATACCTTCACGGCTGCCGCTAAAACATATTACGTCTTTGTAACCGTTTTGCTGAATGATTGGAATAGCTTCTGTAAACTGTTGCGTTAATAACGGATGATAGTCTGTATGATTCCATCCTTTGGTTAAGCTGATGTCTCCGTTTGTATAACACATCGAACTGTAAATGCCATATTTCTGCAGCATGGGAAAATCTTTCGGCGCAATAAGATCGATAGCACTAAAGCCAATGCTTTTCACAAGCTTGCACAGATCTTCAAGCGGCAAAAAATTATACGTCCATTGACAAACAGAATGATTGATGTTGCCTTTAAGTTTTAATGGCCTGTTTTTATCGGATATGCTCATTTCGCCTGCAAATATTTTTGAAGCCGGTAATGCAACTGAACCCGCAACAAGATTCTTTAATACTGTTCTTCTTGTACTCATTACAAAATAATTAAAGCTCTGCAACAGGATCTAATGGAGCAACCTGGTGCAATTGCGGTTTCTGATAATATTTTCTTCTTGCTATATATACTAAAACAAAAACAACGACGAGTATTACCGGCATTATTAAAACCTTTAAAAAAGTTTGTGAGCCGGCAGATGCATTGGCAGCAGCATCGTCTAACCCGCTGGCAACTGCAGCAGATTTAAAACCATCATACCAATGCCCCATGATTGGCACCAGTAAAGATGTTGAGAACATTCCCGCACCACCCATTAATGATAAACCCAATGCACCCGTTTTAGGAATGTATTCTGAAACAAAGCCCAGCATTGTAGGCCAGAAAAAACAAACGCCTGCTGCAAAAACAAAGGCAGCACCAAAAGCTTCATAACCGGTTGCACGGCTTAAAAGAAATAAACCGGCTATCGCAAGTAAGGATGAAATAATCAACATGCCGTTTGGATTTAACCTGTGCACCACAGGACCGGCAAATGATCTTCCCAAAGCCATTAATCCATTTATAAAAACCAATACTAAAATACCTGAAACATTAGCGCCGGATAAAAGTGCCACTATCCATGTGTTGGTACCTAATTCTGTTGCGCCTGTCATAAACATACACAGGAACATAATAATAAACAGCGGGCTTAAGCACGACATGAACATTTGCCTTGTGCTTATTCCGCTGGTAACCCTTTCTGTTTTTGGAAAGTCAAGTTTAAAAAACATAAAGCTGTAAATAGCAGCAGGAATAAATAAAGTGGCTATTAAAAAATGCCAGTCTATTTGCATACGTTCTATCAGTATATAAGAAAGTATTCCACCTAAAACAATACCACCGGGAAACCAAACATGAAAACGGTTAAGCATGGTTGTTTTGTTTTCGGGGAACAGTGTTACGGTAAGCGGGTTACAGGCTGCTTCAACCATCCCGTTTCCTATACCAATACATACAGTCCCGATAAAGAGCATGGTTGCATCTTTTGCAACCAGGTAAATAATAACACCTGCAATATGCCCAATGAATGCAAAGCCAAGAATACGTTTCATTCCAATTATGTCAACCAGCGGGCCACCAAAAACCATTGCTAAAGTAAAGCCCCAGAATGCCGGGCTGAATATCCATCCTAATTGTTCTTTTGTAAGATTAAAATCGTGGCTCCATACACCTTCAAGTGATGCGCGGAAAGCAAACGTCATCGACGTAAAGATCAACGCAATCCTCGCGGCAAGAAATAACTGGTTTCTTTTAATAGTTGACATGGTTCGTTAGAATTTTTTAGTAGTTGGGATTTGCTCAAAACAATCTGCGCTAAATGTAGTAATTATTAGTTTTAAAAATGTAAAACGAAAATTTTTTTATCGAATTCGGTAAATATTTTTACAAGGCTTTACTTTGCGATACAAGCTTGCAATTGTAAATAATACACTTATTCTTTTTTCATTTAAAAATTTATTTCAATGGAACATCGTAAACTAAGAATGGGAATGATCGGTGGTGGTAAAGATGCATTCATCGGCGCCATACACCGTTTTGCTTTAAATATGGATGGACTGATAGAACTATGTTGTGGCGCTCTAAGCATCAACCCCGACATAGCAAAAGATTCAGGTAAAATACTTTTTCTGCCTGAAGACAGAACCTATCTTAATTATGAAGACATGATTAAGCATGAAAGCCAGATGCCTGCAGATAAACGCATTGATTTTGTTACTATCGTAACACCAAACTTCGCGCACTTTGCACCTGCAATGCTGGCGCTTGAAAACGGTTTTAATGTAGTGATAGAAAAGCCAATGACATTCACTTTGGATGAAGCAAAGCAATTGCAAAAGAAAGTAGAAGAAACGGGTTTATCGCTTTGTTTAACACATACCTATTCAGGTTACCCGATGGTTAAACAGGCAAAAGCAATGATAGCCAACGGTGTGTTTGGAAAAGTAAGAAAAGTATGGGTTGAATATCCGCAGGGATGGCTAAGCAAGTTAAGTGAACGCGAAGGCAATGCTCAGGCAGCATGGAGAACCGATCCTAAACGCAGTGGTAAAGCGGGCGCAATGGGCGATATTGGTACGCATGCCTGGCATCTTGCAGAATATATTTCAGGATTAAAGGTTACAAAACTTTGTGCCGATCTGAATATTATGGTTGAAGGAAGGGCTTTGGATGATGATGGAAATGTTCTATTGAAATTTGATAATGGCGCAGCGGGTTGCTTAATGGCAAGCCAGGTTGCTGCCGGTGAAGAGAACGCATTAAAGATCCGCGTTTACGGAGAGCTTGGATGCATTGAATGGGCACAAATGGAACCAAATACTTTACTGGTAAAATGGCTGGATAAACCTGCAGAGATATATCGTGCAGGGCAAGCTTATCTTACAGATATTGCAAAGAAGAATTGCCGCACACCGGGCGGCCATCCTGAAGGTTACCTGGAAGCATTTGGAAACATCTACCGGAACTTTGCATTAAGCCTTATGGCTAAAATGAACGGAGAAGAACCTACTGCAGCAATGCTGGATTATCCAAGAGTTGATGAAGGTGTAAGAGGCATGGCGTTTATTGATGCAGTGGTTGCATCAGGCCAATCAAATGAAAAGTGGACGGATTTTGTAGTGTGATAACTTGTACTGATGTGGAACGAATAGCTTACCTATCTGATCAGTAAAAAATTTACCTTACTGTGCCTGCACTAACGCAGGGCCGCTTTGCAGGCCCTGCCGCTAGAGAAACCCCATGTCGGGCGTTCGTTGCGTTTCATCTAAATTTAGTCTTTATTATTGGGATCGTAGTTTACCATCCATTCAATTCCATATTTGTCCCTGAACATACCAAAATATGAACCCCAGGGACTGTCCATAACAGGCATTTCAATTTGCCCCCCTTCAAAAAGCCCGTTGAATAGCTTATCTGCTTCTTCTTTACTTTCTGCACTAATACATATTTTAGACCTTGTTTTCATTTTCATTTGTTCTGCCCATATGTTCAGGTACGTCGTTCGCCATTAGAAGATTTTTCCCGATAGACAGAGCAATGTGCATTATTTTATTAGCGTCATTTTCTGGTATCGGAAATTCGCTGTTTGGCAAGCCAGAACCGTCGCATAAATAAAGACAAGAAGAAAAAGCTATTGTTGCAAGAAGCAATGTTGGTGAATGTTTAAGCATGTGGAAGAAGTAAGCTGGCTTACAACTCATAAATATACGAAACTCTATTTCGCAAAGACAACAACCGCAAGCTGCATTTGGGTAGCCAAGCTTTTAACTTGCCTATCAAGCCATATAATTTATTTGGCTAAAAATTTACCTTATCATGATTGCACTAACGCAGGGTTGCT
>JABDFS010000103.1:0-6080 GCA_013286425.1 Bacteroidota bacterium | reverse complement strand
ATTTGGGTAGCCAAGCTTTTAACTTGCCTATCAAGCCATATAATTTATTTGGCTAAAAATTTACCTTATCATGATTGCACTAACGCAGGGTTGCTTTGCAGACCCTGCTGCGACAGAACTAGGGTGTGTTTTTTTCAAACTTAATACTGATTCTTTTTATTCCTGTATTTACCAACAAATAATATACACCCTTTCTTAAATTATCTAAGTTCCACTCATAAAATGAATTATTTTGTACGGTTTGTTTTGCAACAACATCCCCATTTGTATTAATAATCTCCAGGTAATTTCTGACAGAAGCATCTAGTCCTTTAATATTTAAGATATTGCTGACTGGTACCGGGTAAATATTTACAGACAGTTTATCATCCAATATGCCGCTTTCAAGATTCGAAAAATTATATGAATTTACAGGCAAGGCTAAATTCTGTTTATTTAATAACACTCCTACTAATGCGCCGCTCATATAATTTCCAAACAAGATGTCGGGCTTGTTATCATTATTCAAATCCGCTGCAGAAATATCTTCATGCTGTGTAGTTGTTGTATAATTAACAGGCAATGCAAATGATATCTTTCCGTTCTTACTTTTATTATTATAAACAAAAGCCGAATTAGACATATAGTGACTAATAGCAGCAATATCTGGTTTCCCATCGCCATTTAAATCAGTGATAACAGTAGCATAAGGATAATTCATCGCTGGTAAATCCATCAAGGCAAATGAAAAATTTGCTTTTGTGGAGGCATTTTTTAAAATAGAAATTGTTCCTTTTTGATTATTATTAGCAACAATCAGGTCCTGCTTTCCGTCCGCATTAAGATCACCGCACGAAATGCTTTCAGGTGAACTGCCCGGAGTTACAGCAAACTCCCGGTTCTCAAAAGAAATAATATTCTTAGTAGATGAATTAACCAATATTGAAACTGATCCGGAGCCTTGATTTGCTACTGCTAAATCTGGTTTATTGTCATTATTTGCATTAAATACAATTAAACGACGTGGAGAATATCCTACGTTAAAAATTTGTTGTGTTGTAAACGATAGTATGCCTTTGGTACTTGTATTTATAAATACTGAAATTGAGCCAGGATGATCATATTCATTTGTCGCTATTATATCTGGTTTACCATCTGCATTTAAATCAGCAACAGCTACTCCATACGTATTTGTACCTGCAGCATAATCTTTTCCTGGATCAAATGAAATTAATCCAACGGATGATTTGTTCTGATATACAGAAACTGAATTGCCGTTAAAATTTGCTGTCACTATATCTTTTTTCCCATCTCCGTCGAAATCACCAACCGCAATCCCAATTGGATAATTATCTTTTGGAATATTTACAACTGCTTCAAAAGAAATTAAGGAATCTACTGTTGTATTTTTTGAAACAGATAATCCGCTCGCACAGCCGTTTATGTATGCAATGTCAGGTTTACCATCGCCGTCAAAATCACACAATGCCATTTCACCATTACAACTTCCGCCTGAAATAAATGTTTCTGGTGAAAAAGAAGTTTGCGAAAACATTGAGTCTCCGCCTGTAAAAGTTACAAGAAAAGGTACTATGGAACTTGCAGTTAAGCCATTTGACATTACCGTGATTGGTTGATAAGTTGCTGATGGTGGAACTGATACAGAAAGCGTTGAACTAGTTGCATTTGATACAGAAGCTCTAACACTTCCAAAATAAACTATGTTTTTACTCGCGATAGGATTAAAGTTCCTCCCTTTAATTATTACAGTTGTTCCTATTACTCCCGACTCGGGTGAAAACGAATTAATAACTGGTTGAGCTTTTAAGCTGCTAACATTAACGTAACTAATAATGAATAAAATGCAGAAAATAGTAACGGATCTAGGCATAGTTTGGTTTTAAATGTGATCATATTAATAGTTTCGGGTATTGAAACTCGCGCAAATATACTTGGGAATATTATATCTGAGTTGGCTTATAGATTTGCAACTTACTCTCAAATATAAAAAACCCTATTTCGCAAAGACAACAACCGCAAGCTGTATTTGGGTAGCCAAGCTTTTAACTTGCCTATCAAGCCATATAATTTATTTGGCTAAAAATTTACCTTATCATGATTGCACTAACGCAGGGTTGCTTTGCAGACCCTGCTGCGACAAAAAGGCGGCAACCCCTTTATGGGATAGCGTTCTTTACTTGTCAACAACTAATCTTTCTGTTCGCCTGTTGCCTTTTTCATCAATGGCTGTAACCAGGTATGTTCCGTTTGCATAACTGCCAACATTTATTTGCAGCTGCGTAAGTTTTGCGGAGGCTACATTTAATTTTTGCTGTTGTAATATCCTTCCATCATTGCTGCTTAATTGTAGTATAACATTACCACTATACCCTGTGAGTATGATCTTCACTTTATCCTGTGCGGGGTTGGGTGACAAGCTTATTGCAGTTATTGTTTTGTCTGCTTCCTGTGCGGCACTCAACGCTGAAGCATCATCATCTGATATTGTGATGATAGCTGTGCTATCTGCAATGGTGGCATTTACAGGGTCGCTTAACACTATACTGAAGGTTTCATTAGCCTCTGGTATTTGATCTCCTTTAATCTGGATGGGCAGTATGATCTTCTTAAGACCAGGCGGGAAAACAAGTATGCCCGATTGTGCTACATAATCACTCCCTGCTATGGCAGTGTTTTTTTGTGTAGTGTATTTAACACGGATTATCTTTTCGGGCTTTTCACTGAGGATAACAGGAACAGCTAAGAATTTTCTGCCCCGGTTACCTTCAATAACTGATTTGTCACGGATGGATATTTGTATCTCGCTTGATGTTACCTTACGTATACGGGCATTGCCATAATCAGCAATCATTAAATTATTATCGTTGTCGAAAACCAAAGCTACAGGCAAATTAAGTTTTGCATTTGTTGCAAGTCCGCCATCACCGCTGAATCCAGCGGTGCCATCTCCAATAACAGTTGTAATAATGCCCGTTGCATCTACTTTACGTATAACATTGTTATAAGTATCTGCAATGTATAAAGTGCCGTCGTTAGCCACTGCCAAACCATAAGGATAATTTAAAGTAGCAAGTTTTGCTAAACCACCATCACCTGTATAACCCGCAAAACCATTACCGGCGACGGTAGTAATAATGCCATTCTTATCTACTTTGCGAATAATATTGTTATCAATATCCGTAAAATAAATATTACCTGTTTTATCTGCTGTTATTCCGATTGGATCGCCAATTTCAGCGATGATAGCCAATCCGCCATCACCGCTATAACCGCTTACACCCGTTCCTGCTATTGTAGTAATAAAACCGTTAATATTTATTTTACGTATACGCCTGCTCTGATCGGCAATATATATATTTCCAACTGCATCAAGCGCAATACATGAGGGATGATCGAATTGTGCATTTATGGCTAAAATACTGTCGCCGTTATAGCCACCCCCATTGACTGTATCAATACCCGCAATAGTATTAATAATGCCATTGATGGTTACTTTACGAACACGGCTTTCACCATCATCAACAATATATAAGTTTAAAGCATTATCCAATGCAATGCCCCAGTTGTAGTTCAATGTTGCATTAATGGCTAACCCTCCGTCACCACTAAAATCTCTTACACCATTCCCTGCTACGGTAGTAATAATGCCATTGCGATCTATCTTGCGGACTATTGAATTATCCAGGTCAGAAATAAATAAATTGCCTATTCTGTCAGTCGCAATCGCTGTGGGTAAGAACTGCGCCTGGGTTGCCGGGATATTATCTCCGTTATAGACACCTGAACCATTGCCTGCGATGGTGGTTATGATTTGTGCATGTACCTTATAATTTAAAAGGCAAAAAAGAGTAACAATAAATGTTATATACTTTGGACCGGAGTAGTGAAATTGTTTCATAGTCCTGGTAAAGGAAGTCAATACCGGATAGAAATGATACGGGATTTTTCCCCCTTTCAACTTCCGTGTTTTTACGTATTAGCTTAAGTTATCTGTCAACTCCTAAATATAAAAAACTCTATTGCCCAACTCCAACAACCGCAAGCCCTATTTGCTTAATCAGGTTTTGCTCTATATCTGCTATTACAATCAAATACCCGGGGGCTTATTTTTACGATATAATTTCGATATTTCTTCGACATTTCTTCGATCCTATGAAGCGAACAACTACCGACCAACTACCGAAGAAGTACCGACCAACTACCGAACAACTCAGCTTGTTGGTTATACTGTCTTATCCTGAAATCACAAGATCGTATGTACGGTTGAATAACCAGGACAACAGAAGCTTTCATTGCAATAAATTTGATGTGTCTTCAGAAATAAGTCTTCTAAAGCTAAAAGGAACTTATAGTCCCTCCTGAAATCAAGGCTGGAATATTGATACTTCTGTTTATAGCAGAGGCATCTCTTGAATTAAATGGTGATCCAACCTGGAATCCCGAACAGAAAAATCTTATTATTCAGAACATTCCCTGAAGATTTTTTTAAAAAATAAAAAACATCACATGGAACAGAAAGAATTATCACTTCAAATCATTAATGTTAGAGCTGCCGGAGTAGATGTTGACTCAGGAAGCCATATGGTAGCCATAGATCAGAATAAGGATAATGTACGTGAGTTTGGAGTATACACCAAAGATCATCAACAGATGATTGAGTACTTACACACTAATGGCATTACTACCATAGCAATGGAAAGCACCGGAACTTATTGGGCTAACAAATTAGATTGATGTTGTACAGAAAAACTTTACACATCCAGGATTATTACTGTGTTGGCTCTGCAGCAGGCAACAACCAACAAATAATAAACGTTACTTTTTTAGTATACCAGGCAGCTATTTCCAATGTTCAGGTATCTCTTCTTTAGTTAATAACACATAAATTGCATAGTGTGGCGTTATTATTATAACAACCTGCGGTAACGATGAGCTTTATAAAAAAATTTCTTTCCTGTTTTCTTTATACATTTTTTTTTATTTCTTCTTTTCACCTGCAAAAAAGAATACAGCTATGAAGGAAGTTTAGCAAGGGGTTCTTTGCAGGATGATTCAACCAATAATTGCCTGCCGAAAACAATCTTCGGATTTTATAATCCCGGTTCATCTTTAACCACTGATAATTATTTACAGGTTGAAGTAAAAGTAGATGAACCCGGTACTTTTACTATTTATACTGATACGGTAAACGGTTATTATTTTCATACATCCGGTACATTTTCTTCAAGAGGATTGATCACCGTAAATCTTCCCGGTTTTGGTAAACCCTTAAATTATGGCACTGATAATTTTACTGTTTTCTTTGATACCGGCAACTGCAATTTTTCAATTGATATAACAGACACTATCCCAACGCCTGCACAATATTCTTTTTTGGGGGATAGCTGCATGATTGATTCTTTGCTTGGATTTTATATAAAAGGCATCCCGGTTTCAGACACTGCGCGGTTAAGTTTTCCTGCTGATGTAAAAACGCCGGGCAGTTATATAATTTATACTGATACCGTTAATGGATATAGCTTTTCTGCAAGTGGTGTTTTTACAACTTCGGGTTTACAAAATGTAACCCTTCGCAGTTATGGCACGCCGCAAAATTTAGGGACAGATCTTTTTAAAGTAACGGCTGACTCGGCCACCTGTTATTTTACAGCGCCTGTTTTATCACCCGTAGTTCCGGTGGTGAATGATCATTTTCCGGTTATTCAAAATAGTTACTGGAGCTATAACGACCCGAACATAACAGGCGATACCATTGCCAGGAACATCAACGATCAGGCAGCATTCAATAATGTTTCTTACGAGGTTTTTACTGAAACAAACCAGGCAAATCAGCAAACAGAATCATATTTCAGGAAAAGCGGCAATAACTATTATGAGTATTGTTCCGGTGATAAATACACGAATGCATTTAAATTCAAAACACCTGTTTTGGGGGACCTGTTTTTTCTGAAAGAAAATCCACACTTAAACGAACAATGGACATCCAACATATATACCGGAATAGCTACTGACAACAATTATCAATCAATTCAATATAATTTTAAATGCCTGGATGATAACGCTTATTATATAGTAAACAA
>JABDFS010000102.1 GCA_013286425.1 Bacteroidota bacterium | reverse complement strand
GTTTTGCAAACTTATCCTGATCTAACCTGCCATTTTGTGCAGCAAACTGAACGCCGCGGAACAGGGCATGCAGTGGAGCTTACCAAAACTTTAATTGGAAATGATGAAATAGTGGTAACGCTTGGTGATACAATTTGCGAATATAATCTCCATGATATTGTTGCCTCTCCTTACAATATGATTGGCGTAAAAAAGGTAGATGACCCGCGCAGTTTTGGTGTTGCAGAAATAGATGATGAAGGTTTTATTGAGCATGTGATAGAAAAGCCTGCTATCCCGAAAAGCAATATGGCGCTTGTTGGTATTTACAAAATAAAAGATACAGAAGTTTTATTCAGTTGCCTTGAGCATCTTTTCATTCAACACATAACAAGTTATGGTGAATATGTGTTGACAGATGCGCTTGATTGTATGATAAGAAGAGGGGTGAAGTTTAAATCATTTAAAGTAAAGAACTGGTTTGATTGCGGTAAAAAAGAAACATTGCTTGAAAGCAATACTACGCTATTAAAAAAGTTTGGTGGCTTTGTTGATCCGAATCTTCAATCAGAAAACTCTATTATCATTCCTCCTGTAAGCATAGGCCCCGGATGCAGGTTGAAAAATTCTATCATTGGCCCGCATGTATCGGTTGGAGCAAATTCAACACTTGAATATTCTGTAGTGCGCGATAGTATTATCGGCTCTTATACTAACCTGTTTGAAGTAGTGCTTGATAATTCTCTTATCGGTAGTGACGCCAGCGTAAAAGGCTTAAGCCGCACTTTAAATATCGGCGATAACACTGAATTAGATTTTGGTTGATGTAGTATCTTCTGTTCGATCATTCTTTTATAAAATATATGAGTGTCGATTGATGCTAACTTTGGGGGATGATATCCAAACAACAAATCGTTGATAACTGGTTGCCACGTTATACCGGCCAGGTTTTAAACGATTTTGGCTCTTATATACTGCTTACCAATTTCAGTAATTATGTAAACAGTTTTGCTGAAATATTTAAAACGGAGGTGATAGGAAGAGACAAACCTTTTCAATGCGCTACTGCAGAAAAAATTACTATTATAAATTTTGGGATGGGTTCGCCAGGTGCTGCAACTGTTATGGATTTATTGTCTGCTATAAATCCCAAAGCTGTATTGTTTTTAGGCAAATGTGGCGGGTTAAAAAAGCGAAACAAATTAGGAGACCTTATCTTACCAATTGCAGCCATTAGAGGCGAAGGAACTTCGAACGATTATTTTCCTGCTGAAGTTCCTGCATTGCCGGCGTTCGCTTTACAAAAAGCTATCTCAACAACAATTCGCGAATACAAAACAGATTACTGGACAGGCACTGTATATACAACCAACCGCCGTGTTTGGGAACATGATGAGGAGTTTAAAAAATACCTCGAACGCATTCGCGCCTACGCAATAGATATGGAAACTGCAACCATATTCACAGTTGGCTTTTATAATAAAATTCCAACTGGTGCATTGTTGTTAGTGAGTGATCAGCCGATGATTCCTGAAGGTGTTAAAACAAGTGAGAGCGATAAAAAAATTACGGAGCAATTTGTACAACGGCATTTGAATATTGGCATTGACAGTTTAAAGCAGTTAATAAACAAACAGGAAACAGTAAGGCATTTGCGTTTTTAATATTGCTCATTATTTGATTGCTGAGAAAGGCACATTGGTAATGCGATACTCTTTCCAGTCTTTGTAATCAAAATGCCACCATTCATATTCATATACATCAAAGCCTTGCGCTTCCATTTTTGACCGTAATAAATCACGCATTTTTCTTTGTTCTTCTGTGCCACCGGTGTAAGAAGGATACGAACGTTCCGTCATTTCATCATAATTGCCTGTCATCTCAATTTCTTTACCTGTTTTAAGATCGTACAAACTCAGATCAACTGCACAACCGCGATTATGTCTTGAACCTTTTGAAGGATCAGCAACAAATTGTTTCTTATCATCAGGCGTAATATCCCAGAATAATTTTGTAACACTCCATGGCCTGTAACCATCAAACACAACCAAACCATAACCCAAAGGTTTTAAAGATGCATTTACTTTAATCAATGCTTCTGCTGCAGGCCTTTGCAGAAAAGCTCTTGCTTCTTTATAGATAGGCCTGCCAACAAAATTGTTGCTGGTTGCATAACGAATATCAAGATGAATTGATGTGTCAAGTTTTATCAGTTCAATAAGATCAGTTGGTTTAAAGTTGCCTGTTTCCTGCGGCGGTTGTGCCTTGCAACCAAAAATTATAATACAGGTAAGAAATAAATAAAATGCTTTCATTCAACTTATAAAATTGTTTGCTTCTGCTAAATATTATTTCACTACCTGCAGCTTTTTTATCTCACCGGTTAATTTGTTTTTAATATAATAATTACCAGCAGCAAGATTGCTGATATCAATTGTACTTTTTTCGTCTACATATTTTGTAAATAGTGTTTTCCCGTTTGCGTCTATAAAAAATAATTCGCTTGCTTTAGACAGTTGTACATATACCTGGTTTTTTGCCGGGTTTGGATATACTGTAAACCTGTTTTCTGATGCAGCTTTGCTATCATTTTGCCTGGCGCCTGTAAGTGTTGAGGTGTAAGACACAGTATCTGAAACAAGGGTTAATCGTGTAGCAATTGCGTTAGTTACCGTTACATAATAACTGCCATTTTCTGTTGGATGAAAAATAGAATCACCAACAATTGTAACACCTGTTGTTTCGCCGGATTTATACCACGTGTATGTATTATTGCTTAATGTGCCCCCGGCATTTACATGTAAACTATTGCCACTTGACTGCAGGTGAATTTTTCTCTGCGGGCTATAATTTACAAGGGCATCTGCTTTAGCCAATCCTTCAATTCCATTAAAATTAAAACGATTATTTTCCATATTAACTTCTATGAAAATTTGAAAGCCATCCGGAGAGGTAGTGTTTTCTTTCTGGCTCAAAAGATTATTACTTATGCCTAATGTTGAAAAGTCGTTTAATTTACTGATGCTTGCAGGAAGCCCACCTGTTAGCCTGTTCGAATCAAGATATAGATCTTTGATTAATTTAAAGTTCCCGATTGATTCCGGAATATGCCCGCTTAATTGATTGTTGAATAAAGCCAGCACCTGCAAATACTCCAGGTTGCCGATTAAAGAAGGAATTTCGCCGGTAAGTTTATTGCGCGAAAAATCTAATGTTCGAAGATGAGTAAGATTGACAACTGAGGCAGGAATGGTTCCGCTTATTTGATTTTGCGACAAGTTTAAATAACCCAAATTAACCAGGTTGCCAATTGCTGATGGAATTGTACCATCAAGATTATTAAAAAATAAATCGAGGTTGATTAAATTAATAAGGTAGCATATTGAATCGGGAAGACTGCCGCTGATTTTATTATATCTTAATAGTAAGTCTGTAAGGTTTGTAAGATTACCGATTGATGCAGGCAAACTTCCTGTAATTTGATTTTCTTCCAGGTCAATTTCTTTCAGGTTGATAAGATTGCCGATAGTAGAAGGTATGCTGCCGGTGATAGCATTGAGGCTTAAAAAAAGTCCCTGAAGATGTGTAAGATTTCCTATAGAAGATGGAATAGAACCACTCAGATTATTGTTGTAAAGGCTTAAGGCAGCTACCCTGCCGTTGGAAACAGTAACACCAAACCATGTACTGACCGGACTTGCTGTAAGCCAGTTAGAATGATTTCTCCAATTGATTCCATTAGTGGAGTTGTAAAGATCGACCAGCGTAAGTGAATCGGATTTCTTTACTTGTGCATTTACATTACTTTGAAGTGTAATTGATAAAATAATTCCAAATAGAGTTGCTGTAAAGCTGAATTTCATAGATAATGGTTTTATTAAGATTAGTAAAATTATTTCATTTGTTCTGACAATTTTTTGTTTGCTACCCTATCTGCAAAACTCATTTCAAATTTAATTTCTCCTTTGCCATACATCCCAACTTGTTTCCATCCTGCATTCCGGTAAAACTTTTCTGCTCTTGTATTTGATGCTGTGCTTAACCAAACCGTTTCTTTTGTTTGATCGAAATACCAATGCAACATTTCATCATGCAATTTTTTGCCGATGCCTTTACTTTCAAATGCAGGACGAACAAACAAAGCCCAGATATTTTTATCAATCAAATCGGCAATCGCAAATGCAACAATGTTGTTTTCAATTTCGCAAACCCAGCCTTTACCTTTTTGTGTAATATAAATTTTGCAATCATCGTCAGTTACAACAGATGGATCACTTAGCCTGTTTTCTTTTACAGCATTTCTTACAATTTGTATTTGCGGAATATCTGCAATAGTTGCTTCGCGAAAAATCATTTGCCAGCTTTATTTTTTTTCTCAGCCAATGCTTTCTTTAAAGGTCTTCTTGTCGGAGAAATTGATTTCACGATCGTTTCTCCTTTACGCAGATCTTTTTTATCTTTTACTTTTCCAAGTGAATTTGCATATGCTTCTTTCACCAGTTTTTTTATATACGTTTTCGGAAATTCTTTCAAATTTTCTACGCGTATATAGCGATACTGATTGCCTTCGCCAAGCAGCTTTTTTTCAGGGTCTGCAATTTCGTTTCCCCAATAAAAACCAAAATGAATGTTGTAGTTGGTTCTATAAATAGCGATCGAACAAAATGTTTGACCCAGTTTATCTGTCGGCGACCAGCCAAACGCTACAGCGCTGTAGTTATCATAAATAAGTTCATTGCAATGTGGATATTGATCCCAGATAAAATCTCTTAACCATAAAACGATTGCCTGTTTTTCCTCGGGG
This sequence comes from Bacteroidota bacterium, assembly GCA_013286425.1. Taxonomy (GTDB): domain Bacteria; phylum Bacteroidota; class Bacteroidia; order Chitinophagales; family Chitinophagaceae; genus Parafilimonas. The sequence goes on along the minus strand of JABDFS010000102.1, from coordinate 6,544 downwards.
AAGGAAGACAAAAATTTTAATAATTCATCTTTTTGTTCTTTGCTCATTGTTAGCGGTTTATTTCAATTAATAAAACCCATGCATCTGTAATAGCCTTGATGGTGCAAAAAATAAATGCTGCTGCTATAAAGTATAATCCATTCTCGTTATTAAACAATAAAAATATTGCGGCGATAATATACGGCAATGTTGAAAGCTGGTTTAAAATCATCATTCTTACAGCAGCTTTTTTATATTGTTTATCTGTTTTCTTAATAATGGAAACACTTATAAAAAAAGATGTGCTCCAACAGAAAAGGCCCAACAGCAATACTTCAACACCACATACAAAATCTGTTTGTTTTGGAATTAATAATACCATTGAAATAACCATTACTATGGATATTAAAATGAGTGATAATAATGCGCGGCGGGGCAACTGCGAAAAAGAAAGTATGCGTGTAAGATTAATAGAAATACCAACAAATATTAAACCTGTGAGTGCTGCGGATGCGCCTACGATAGCAACAAAGAAATCATGCCATTCATTCATTGCATAAGATTACAAAGAATTTTGAAATTATGGAATTAGGAAATTTTGAAATGGATGAAAACAATTTATGCTCAAAATAAATTTCCTTCCGGCAATTGAAGCTGGCGCTTATACATCTGGATGGTGTTTTCAAAGCCATAGTAAATAGCATCAGATATAAGTGCATGGCCAATGCTTACTTCATCGATCCACGAAATATTCTTAATGAGATAATGCAGGTTCTTCAAATCAAGATCATGACCTGCATTTAAACCAATATTCATTTCCCTTGCAGCAACTGCAGCGGCAAGATATGGAGCAATAGCTGCTTCTTTATTGTCAGTATAATTATGTGCAAATGCTTCAGTATACAATTCAACACGATCAGTTCCTGTTTCAGCAGCAGCTTCAATCATTTCAATTTTCGGATCAATAAAAACAGAGGTACGGATGCGTGCTTTTTTAAAAACAGCAATTATATCGGTTAAATATTTTTTATGTTCAATAGTGTCCCAGCCATGATTGCTGGTAACCTGGTTCAATGCATCCGGTACTAATGTTACCTGTGTTGGCTTTGTTTGTAAAACCAGTTCAACAAATTTTTCTTCCTGCGGATTGCCTTCAATATTAAATTCTGTTGTAATGATCTTTTTCAGGCGGCGAACATCATCATAACGGATATGCCTTTCATCAGGACGGGGATGAACAGTAATGCCATCAGCGCCGAATTTTTGCGCATCTACCGCAGCCTGGATAACATCAGGATTGTTTCCGCCGCGACTGTTACGCAATGTTGCCAGTTTATTGATGTTTACACTTAGTTTAGTCATGGTTCAAAGATATTTACTTGGAAAGTCAGAGCATATAACGGAACATTTACAAAAACAGTATTTTAACTATATTAAAAAAAAGTTTATTCTATATGAACGGGATAAAACGTTTATAATGATGATTTGTTACAGGAGTTAATTATTACCTGCTTTTCAACCGAAATAAAAGACCAATAATAATTTTACCTTTGATAGATGGGCATATGGAGACAAATACAGGAATATCTTTTTTTAAAGAAACGCGATCCGAAAGAGTACACTAACACCAATATAAAATTAATGAACGGTATGAACAGGATATCGTTGCTCATCTTTATTGCCTGCCTGATTATAATGTTAGTGAAGTTTGTAATTATACCAATGTTTCATTAAAGGCCGGCATAATAATCATAGCCGCGTTCTGCCCAGTAATCAGGTGGTTTTACATTACTGAAATACATTGTGCCGATCTGCTTTATATGCTTTATTCCATACTTAACAGGAATGATTAGACGTAGCGGATAACCTTGGTTCATCGGTAAGGGTTTATTGTTCATTTCATAACAAAGAATAGTTTGCGATTGAAGCGCACTTGGCATATCAATGCCAACATAATATTTTTTATCAACTGATTGCAGCCCTATATAACTCAAGGTTTGCTGTGTAAACAAATGGTAGTGGTCCATAAAAGCTTTTAACGGAACACCAGCCCAGTGTGTAACCTGGCTCCAGCCTTCAATACATTTAAAATCAAATACCACATCTTCTTTGGGAAGCGTTTCAATTTCTGCAAGCGATATTCTTAATGTATCGCCTTCACCACGCACAACCAGTAAACGCCATGCCGATGTGTCGATTGTTTTCTCCATGCCGATCAATCCATTCACACGAACATTTTTTACGGCATCTTTTACATCGAATATTTTAGCTTTTTTTGATGTATCAAAAGTTGATGTGAGCAGTTTTTCGTTTACTTCAAGTGTTTTGCGTAAAGGTTTTAATGCACCCTGATCGCCGGGTTGATTGTTGAGCCATTTCCATGCAAAAATTCCTGCAATAACAAGTATAGTGAATATTAAAAAAGAAAAGATCATTCTTTTTCTGTAAGCTGTGTTGCTTACTTCTTTCGTACGTTTTGAAAAAAAATCACGCCCGCTCATTTGCGGAAATTTGGTTTTCAGTTTTAATTACTTCAAGTCCGCTGATCATTGCCTGGAAATTATTCCACCCTGTCTTTATAACCTGGAAAATATGAATAAGAAAAAATAAAACGTAACCAATAGTAAGAATAAAATGTTCAACTCTTGCTGCTTCATACCCGCCGCATAAAAACATAGCCCATGAAAACTGAACTGGTTTATAAATCGCAAGACCGGTTAATACACTTCCCATCCCCATAAAAATAATTGCCGTATAAGCTATGCGTTGGGCAGCATTATATTTTTGCTGAAGCGGCTCATATTTTCTTATGTGCAGGTCATGTAACAAAACCTGCCATGCTTCTTTAAACGATTTTTTGTTGGGAAGAAGATAGTGCCATTCGCCCGAAATAGCAGTATAAGCAACATACAAAATTCCATTGATGATGAACAGCCATGCAAAAGCAAAATGAAAACTCATGCCTTTTGCAAGATGAAACGGAACATTCAATGCGTTATATAAACCTTTCGGGAAAAATTTATAAATAACAGTATTGCCAATTTTTATTTGATATACACTATTTGCCCAGTAAATCAACAACCCGCTCCAGATCATTATAGTTAGTACAGGAAAATTTATCCAGTGAAACCAGCGGATAGCAAGTGGATGTTTCTTTACTACTTTTTTCATTCAATACAAATTTAAAAAGAGTAAACAGTTATTATCATCTCACATTTCACTTCTCACATCTTACTTACTCGTTCTTAAAGTTCAACGATGCGGAATTCATGCAATATCTTAATCCCGTTGGTGCAGGGCCATCAGTAAAAACATGGCCCAAATGCGCTCCGCAATTAGTACAATACACTTCTGTACGTGCCATACCATAAGAATCATCTTGTCTTTCTCCGACATATTTTTTATTCAAAGGCGCATAAAAACTTGGCCAGCCTGTACCGCTTTCAAACTTTGTATTGCTGCTGAATAGAGGCACACCACAGCAAACACAATAGTAAGTCCCTTTTTCATGATTGTCCCAATACTTGCCGGTGAACGGGCGTTCAGTACCTGCTTTTCTTGCTACTTCAAACTGGTCAGGTGTAAGAATTTTTTTCCATTCATCATCTGTTTTTGTAACAGCAAATTTTTGCTGTGACTGTTGCTGCTGTGCACAGGAAGAGATTGCTGTAACAGAAAGTAAGCAACAGTATATAAATATTCTTTTCATAGATTTTTTTTACATCAATAACGTAAAACATTTATTGATGGTTTGTTAATGTTATGCCGCTGTAAAGTTGAAAATAATTGCTGCGGCATTAGCTGAAGCATTGCCGCCTGCAGATAAAATATTCTTTAAATTTTCGTAATCATTTTTTAATTGTTTTCGTCTTGATTCATCAAATAATAAAGCCGATAATTCCTCCTTCACATTTTCAACGGTAAGATCATTTTGGATAAGCTCTTTTACAACAGGTTTATCCATTATTAAATTTACAAGAGAGATGTATTTTATTTTGATAAGCCGCTTCGCGATCTGGTAACTAATGTTGCTTCCCTTGTAACAGACAACTTCGGGCACCTGGAATAATGCCGTTTCCAATGTAGCTGTTCCACTTGTTACCAACGCCGCTTTTGACTGCATCAGCAATTCATATGTTTTATTTCTTACTGAAGAAACATTTGTATAGTGCTGCATAAAACCTGCATAAAATTCATCTTCCAGAGCAGGCGCTTTTGCCAGTACAAATTGATATTGCGGAAATGATTTGCTGATCTCCAGCATAACCGGAAGTTTTTTCAATATTTCCTGTTTGCGGCTGCCGGGCAACAATGCAATAAGGTTTCCGGTTTTAGATTCTTCAGGTTGCTGACTGGTTTTAAATTCATCAATCACCTGCACTAATGGATGACCGACATAGTCAACATCCCAGTTCCATTTATTTTTATAATATTCTTTTTCAAAGGGAAGAATAACGATCATTTTATCAATGATCTTTTTCATTTTCGGTACGCGGCTTTCTTTCCATGCCCAAACCTGCGGAGAAATATAAAAAATTATTTTAGCTGCGAGCTGCGAGCTTTGAGCTATGAGCTTTTTTGCCCATTCGGCGATACGTAAATTGAAACCTGGATAATCAATCAATATCAAAACATCAGGTTGAAATTTTAATATATCTTCTTTACAGAATTTTAAGTTGGAAAAAATGGTTTTTAAATTCATCACCACTTCTGCAAAACCCATAAAAGCAAGATCGCGGTAATGCTTCACCAACGTTGCGCCTGCTGCCTGCATCAAATCTCCACCCCAGCAACGAATGTTTGCATTACTGTCAAGCTTTTTTAGTTCTTTAATAAGATTGCTTCCATGTAAATCGCCGCTTGCTTCACCAGCGATGATGTAATATTTCATAACGCTTATATTCTAAGCTATCTGACTTCGTTTAAAATGATAAAGTAAAGAAAACTTTGCCAAGTATAATGTTATTACTGCTTCACCGGCATAAATATCAATCAATAAAAAAACCGTTGACTTGCAACGGTTTTTTATACAACATTTTTTTACTCGATTAAGGAAAGATACCTAATTCAGCATAGCTTGTTCCTACTTTATCAATGGCCACCACATAAGCTGCAGTACGCATATCAGGAATATTCGTATTCGCTTTCCAGCAGGCCATGATCTCGCGCGTAGCTTCAATCATAGTTTGCTCCAGGCCGCTGTATACAAGATCAACTTCATCGGGTCCATGTTCGATCAGCGTTTTTTCTTTTGTGTTAACGGTTTTGCCCGTAAGCTCTTCCATTTGCCCAAGAATATGTTTGTTGAGATTTTCTGTGAAGCGTTTTTCCATTCTGCCATAACGCACGTGACTTAAATTTTTAAGCCATTCAAAATAAGAAACGGTAACGCCGCCTGCATTCAGGTACATATCAGGAATTACAAGAATTCCTTTTTTTGAAAGTAGCTCATCTGCATCAGGAGTTAATGGCCCGTTGGCAGCTTCGCCAATAATTTTTGCTTTAACCTTATCAGCATTATCTGCGTTGATTACATTTTCCAGGGCAGCAGGAATAAGAATATCACATTCCATTTCCAACGCATCACTGCTATTATTAAGATTTGTTGAACCAGGAAAACCTAACAGGGATTTATTTGTTTTCCGGTATTGAAAAACTTCTTCTTCATTCAGGCCATTTTCGTTATAGATAGCGCCCTCAAATTCAGCAATGGCAATAACTTTAGCACCATGTTCCCTAAAGAATTTTGCAGTGTGGTATCCAACATTTCCAAGTCCCTGTACTACTACTCTTTTACCTTCTACACCTGTTGCCAAACCTAATTTATCCATTACTTCAGGCATGCTGCATACTTCACGTATGCCGTAAAAAACGCCAAGACCAGTTGCTTCTTTTCTGCCTCTTACACCTCCTTGTGCTACGGGTTTACCTGTAACACATCCCATAGCATCTACTTCTCCAGGATGCATTGCATTATATGTATCAAGAATCCATGCCATTTCTCTTTCGCCTGTTCCATAATCAGGAGCAGGAACATCAGTACCGGGGCCAATAAAATCTTTCTTTACCAATTCCGAAGTATAGCGTCTTGTAATTTTTTGCAATTCAAAAGCGCTGTATTCTCTCGGGTTAATTTTGATACCGCCTTTTGCTCCGCCAAAGGGCACATTTACAATTGCACATTTGTACGTCATTAATGCTGCCAGCGCCATTACTTCATCCTGGTCAACAGCCTCACTAAATCTTATGCCGCCTTTGCAAGGTGTTTTGTGATGAGAGTGTTGCGCACGGTAAGCTTCTATTACTTCCACAGATCCATCATCCCGTTTAATCGGAAATTTCATTCTGAAAACAGAATTACATTCTTTTATTTGCTCCAGTATTCCGGTTTCCCATTTGGTAAATTTTGCTGCTTTATCAAAACTTTTTGTGACGCTTTCAAAAAAGTTGTAGTGTTTATCTGCCATCGTTAGGTATTTAAAATTTTAATTGAATGAGCTAATGAACGTTCGTTGTTTTATATTGAAAAAAATTTATTCTTTTTTATTTTGTTCAAGTTTACTGA
>JABDFS010000101.1 GCA_013286425.1 Bacteroidota bacterium | reverse complement strand
AACCGGTGCAAGTTTCCACCACTTGTTATTAAAGATATCCTGTACCTCACCACGTGTGCGGTTATCAAAACCGGTTTTATCAAATTCGAGATATTGCCTTAAATAATAAAGCAATTCGCCATCGAATGAATATGCATGTGACAGCAACCCATCCTTATGCATATCTCCGGAAAACTGTTCATCTACGAACTGGAGGTCCTGTGCAAAATTGCCTGAGTTGAACAAAAGCCTGTAATACCTTGAACCTGCATAAGCTTCAGCACTATCCCATGCTGCATGCCTGAAATCTTCCCAGGTATAATAATCGATATCATATTTAAGATTGGTTGGTGTTCCTTTATAGGGCTGCTCGTCTCCGGTGCTGCCTTCAGCAACTTGCCAGTACATAAAATGTGATTTTATATCAGGCGGCAAGTTCTTGAAATGCGCAGCCGCTTGTTTTAGCAGGTTATAATAACGTCCAATATAGTCAGGGTCAAGATAATAAGGGTATGGTCCGTCATCGTTTCCACCTGTGGTGAAAACTTTAGGAACGGTGTTGTATATCCATTCCGGGCAATTAGGTCCAACCATTATTTGAACAGCTACCCAAAGATTTGCATCGGCAACAATCTTCATTTCGTTGTCTAAAGCCGCCCAGTTAAAATTTCCTCTTGTTGGCTCAATGTCGGCCCAGTCATAATATATCTGGTAGCCTTCGATATGATATGGCTGATAAATGTTTAGGCTGTTTTTGTTTTTAATAAAGCCTATTCCCCAGGGCCCCCATGGATTAAAAGTGTTTAATTGATCCTGACTTTTGGAGATAAGTGCAATGGCAAAAATGCACATTAAAAGTAACGACGTCTTTTTCATGTTTATTGGTTTAATTATGAATTAATGAAATTTTCACCGGGGGCGGATGTTGTATTCACCAGGGATGGAAGTTGTTTTTCAAGGATTAAAGCAGCTATATTGTTTTGGCGATGTTGTATATAAATGGCTAAGGCTAAAAAATAAAAAAGTGAAACCGGGATTTTTTATTTCATCCGAAACTAAAATCGTGTAGAACAGGTTGCCTGCCTGAATAATTGATGTCTAAAATTATAAATAATATAAAACGCTTGTTTTTATATAAGGTTTAAATTTTATTGCCTTTTTGCAGCTTTGGTATAAGCTTCCAGTGCACGCTTTCTGGCAAATTCATGTTCAATTATTGGCTGGGGATAATCAAATGAATCAAGTTCCGGGATCCATTTTTTTATATACTTAAGATCTTTATCAAATTTTTTTGCCTGTGTTGCCGGGTTGAATATTCTGAAATAAGGCATGGCATCGCAACCTGTACTTGCGCTCCATTGCCATCCGCCATTATTAGGCGCATAATCATAATCCAATAATTTTTTTGCGAAATAAGCTTCACCCCAACGCCAGTCGATCAATAAATGTTTGGCAAGAAAAGACGCAGTTATCATGCGCACACGATTATGCATAAAACCGGTTTCATTCAGTTCACGCATGCCTGCATCAACAATCGGATATCCTGTTTTGCCTTCGCACCATGCATTAAATTCTTTCTCATTATTGCGCCATTTTATTGCGTCCATTTCTTTGCGAAATGAATAGCCTTTTCGCACCTGGGGGAAATGCCAAAGTATCATGTGATAAAAATCTCTCCATATCAATTCATTCAAATAAGTGCTACTTAACTTTTTTGCTTTTGATGCGAGTTCTCGAATGCTTATTGTACCAAAACGCAAATGAACACTTAACCTGCTTGTACCATGAACATTGGGAATATCTCTTGTGTTTTTATAGTCTTTTATAATTTCTGCCGGTATTTTTTTTGAAGGAAAAGGTTTGCCGACTTTTTCAAAGCCTAAGCTTTGTAACGATAGTATTCTGTGTGAGTCATCTTTATAAAAATTCTTAAAATATTTTTTTGCTGGATATGATGAGAGATAAAATTCATTCAGTGTCGCTAACCATCTTTTGCTGTAAGGAGTGAATATTGTATAGGGCTCTCCATTATCTTTTATTACTTCATCTTTTGAAAATATAACCTGGTCTTTATATAATTTCAGTTCTGCATTATGCTCTTTTAAAAGCTTTGCAATTGCCGCATCGCGGTCAATTGCATATTGTTCATAATCTTCATTGGCAAAAACCTTTTCAATTGTATAATGCTTCATCAGTTTTGAAAAAACATTTTGTGGCGTGTCGTAAAAAACCTGCAAAGAAGATTTATGTTGTTTCAATTTATCCTGCATTTCAACTAATGCTTCGCGAATAAATTCTACGCGCCTGTCTTTTTTATCTTCAAGATCATCTAAAATATTTTTATCAAAAATGAAAACAGGAATAGCAGGGTTTTTATCTTTCAATGCATAATATAGAGCTGCATTATCATCCAGCCGCAGATCGCGGCGAAACCATATGACATTTACAAGTTGCTGCATAATTTTTTTAAACAATCAGCAGAAAAAATAGTTCTCTTAATTGCTTAATTTTAAAGTCAATGATTAAAAATTTATGCTGGCAGTACAATTTCATCCGTTTCCAATATTAACAACAGAAAGATTATTATTAAGAGAGATCACTGAAAAAGATGTGCATGAAATTTTCAGGCTTCGTTCAAACGAAAATGTGATGCGGTATATTGACAGACCCCGGCCACAAACAACAGATGATGCATTGATTTATATCAACACTATTATAAATGCGTTTAAAAATAATGAAGGCATTACTTGGGCAATTTCATTTCAGCAAAGTGATCAGTTAATTGGAACAATTGGTTTTTGGCGGATAGATAAAGAAAATTATCGTGCAGAAATCGGGTATATGCTGGATGATGCTTTTCACAGGCAAGGTATTATGCAGGAAGCGATGAAAGTTGCACTTGATTATGCTTTTGATGTAATGCTTTTGCATTCCGTTGAAGCCAATGTAAATCCATTGAATGCTGCGTCAGCAAAAATCCTGGAGAAAAATAATTTTGTGCGTGAAGCACATTTCAGAGAGAACTATTATTACAACGGAAAGTTTTTAGATTCCTTTGTTTTTTCGCTGCTAAGCACTGATAGAAAAAAATCCTGAAGTTTTAATTTATTATAAATGTTTGCCCTTCCAATGCAAGTTGTGTATTGGGAAAAATCTCTTTTGCTTCAACAAGAAAATCATCGAGTACTTCATACGTACTGCTGAAGTGGCCAATGAGTAATTTTTTTACATGCGCAAGTTTTGCAATTCTAGCAGCTTGTTCACTGGTTGAATGAAAACGGCTTGCTGCTTTATCTGTTTTTTCTTTTAAATAAGTTGCTTCATGATACAGTACATCTGCATGCTTAACAATAGCTGCAACGTTTTCATTGTATATTGTATCTGCAGCAAAAGCATAAGCGCGTGAAGGTTTGTTGGCAATAGTCAGTACGTTATTGGGAACAATTGTTCCATCATTTTGAATAAAGTCTTCACCATTTTTTAAACGCTCAAAAGAATCAACAGGAATGTTGTAAGCAGCAGTTACATCTGCATTTATTTTGCGCAACTTTCTTTTTTCGCGGAACAAAAATCCCCAGCAATCAATGCGGTGAAAAACCTCAAAGCTTTCAACAGAAAAATCATTTTCATCAATAAGCAGTGAAGAATTTTCGAGTGGATGAAAAATTAATTCGTAAGGCAAAGTGGTTGCAGAAACGTTCAGTATAAAATCAAGAATTTCTTTTAAAGCTGAAGGCGCATATAGATGAAGTTCCTGCGTGCGACTCATTAAACCATAGCTAGTAAGCAATCCTGGCAAACCAAAATAATGATCGCCATGCAAATGCGAAATGAATATATGATGAATGCGGCTGCGTTTTATTTTATACAAACTCATCTGCATTTGCGTGCCTTCACCGCAATCAACAAGAAACAGGTGATTGTTCAATGTAATCACTTGCGCAGTAGGATGCCTGTTGTATGCAGGCAGCGCAGAATTATTACCAAGAATTGTTACGCCGAACATTCAACAAAGTAAATAAAACTTCTAATTTTTGAAACAATTATTAGAAGAGTTGCGTAGCACTTTAATAATTTTTAAAGCATTTAAATAATTTATAATGCAGTTGAAATTTTTGTGAAAATTTTCGCTTCAACATTTTATTCAGAAATAATGAATTCATTTTACGGCACTATATTATTCTATTCAAAATGAAATATTTTTTTTCTCTGCTGTTAGCGACTATTTGTTTAACAGGTTTTGCGCAGGATGTATCTACTGCAAAATTTATACATATAAAAGTTGATGGCAATGACAGCGAATGGGGTTCACTGAATTTTTATGACGATGAAACACAACTGAATTTTGCCATTGCCAACGACAGTAATAATATTTATTTATGTTTTGCCACTAACAGCGAAGCTGCTGAAATGAAACTGATGCGCGCCGGTATGAAAATGACGTTGAGCACAAAAGGCAAGTCAAAGCATGAAGCATCTATATTGTATCCTTTGCCACAAACGAAGCAACCTGATTTTAAAGATTCCGCAGACAGAAAAGAATTTGGTGACAGCAGTGCGCGGCCTGCGTTTAACAAAGAAACATTCAGGCAAAGTTATATTGTACATCATGCTACCATGCAGGTGAGTGGTTTTGCTACTATTAACGGAGAAATACCCATAAAAGATTCTGCTATACAGGTTGCCATTAACTGGGATACTACTTCCAATCTTATATATGAAGTAGCTATTTCAAAGAAAGAATTTTTTGGAGAAGGTTATACTGCAAAAGATGATAAGGACGATATAACATTAAGTGTTGAATTAAACGGTTTATCACATTCGGAAACCGGCGATGCAAAAACCGGCGGATATCATAATGGAAATACAAGTAGTGGAGATATGAGTGGTGGAGAAGGTGGTCATGGAGGTGGAATGCACGGCGGCGGTATGCATGGAGGTGGAGGCGGTACGCACGGTGGTGGTGGTGGATTTAATGGTGCCAGTGAGAAATATGCAGATGCACAAAACAGTCTAATGCATCCGAGCAGTGCATCATTAAATACAAAAACTTCGTTTAAGCAAAAGTTTGTTTTGAATAATGGTACTGAGTAACTACTTCTTCAAATACTCTTTACTTATCTCATCATACATATACAAATACTTATTCGCTTTGCCATCTTTATCAAAGAAACTCTCCCATGTGCTTAATGGTTCCCATATACAAGTGCCTTTACCTCTTCCGTTGGGAACATCAAATGCAATTTGATTTACTTCCTGTTTCTTATGCGAGTATTCAACAACGATAACATCTTTATTATAATGCTTTGATAAGTCTTCCAGGTTGTATTGCAGATCATCTAATGTGCCATGCCATCTTGGATAATATGATAAACCAATCACATCAAATTGAACGCCGCGTTCAATCATATTATCCAACCAAAATCTTGCTTCATCATTTTGTCCGCCCAATGCAAGATGCAACATAATAGATGTTGAAGGTGATATTGCTTTCACTGCATTAATACCTGCATAAATCAATTGCGATAAACTATCGAGATTATTGATGTAACCATCAGGCCATATCATTCCGTGATTAATTTCATTACCTACCTGCACCATATCCGGTGTTGTATTTTGATCTTTTAACTGCTGCATTACCATTTTTGTATAATCATACACGGATTGTTTTAACTGCGTGAAATTTTCGCCCTGCCATGCTTTTGGTTTGTATTGTTTGCCGGGATCTGCCCAGTAATCGCTATAGTGAAAATCCAATAAGAATTTCATGCCCGCTGCTTTCAAACGCTTTGCCATTTCTTTTGTATGCGCCAGGTCACAAAAACCTTTTTGCGGTGAATAACCACTATCGTTTTGCGGGTCAACAAAAATTCTTAAGCGCACATAATTAAAGCCATGATCTTTCAAAATCTGTATTGCATCTTTTTCAACACCATTATCAGAAAACTTCATGCCCTTTGCTTCAAGTTCGGGTAAGAAAGAAATGTCAGCACCCAACATTTTATCAACCGGTGTTGATGTGAATTTTGTTACAGGAAATGTATTGTTTGCTTTTGCAACATTATGCGGAGTGCCCGGTTGAATGGCTGCAATATCAGTACCACCGCTCCATTGAATACCATCTGCTTTTGCCTCAAAATGTATTAAAGATTTTGTTGCGCCTGACTGAACAAGTATCTGGCATTTGCCATTGAACAAGTGCCTTTGAGCAACCGTATCATCAAACTTATCCTGCTCATGGCTGCTTGGATCACCATTGCCAACACCAATAATTTTTGCATCACCAGTTAATGAAAAATGAATGAGGTTATCTGCATCAGGAACTTCAATACCATTCTTATCAACAGCACTAATGTTTATTACAGAAACGTCTTTTCCATCAGCCAACATTGTTGTTTTATAAGGTGTAACAACAACATTCATTGGCTTATCACTCGTTTCAACTTCAGCCATTAATTTTCTTCCATTGCGATAACCAATCGCAGTTAATGTACCCGGTTCATAATTCACACTCCATTGTAAATGACTATTGAGCGGCATATCTTTTTTGCCTAAACTTTTTCCATTCAAAAACAACTCAACATTGTCTGCGTTGCTGTTCACCCAAACATCAATGGGTTGTCCTTCTTTGCCACTCCAGTTCCAATGGGGTGAAACCTGTAATACATCTTTATCACTCCACCAGCTTTTATAGTAATAAGAAATATTCTTTGGAAAACCACATACATCCAGCACACCAAAATGCGAATTAATATTAGGCCATTCATACGGCGTTGGTTCGCCGCGATAGTCAAAGCCCGTCCATACAAAGCCACCCATCCACCAATTGTAAGGTGCGCACATCTTCCACCAGCTTTCGGCAGTACTGCTCCACCACGGATGCGTTGTGTCTTCATCAGGAACATAGGCATGCACCGAGTCTTTTATATAAATGCCACGTGTTGTAACAGTGCTACCCATTTCAGTTCCCATTAGAGGTTGATTCGGATGTTCTTTATGATATGCCTGCACAAATTTTTCGCGGTAATTAAATCCGCGTACAGGAATCACTTCGTTCACCCCCTGGAAAACATTGCCTAAATCTGAAGCATAGGTGCATGTTCTTGTAGGATCAAACTCTTTTTGTTTTTGAATTAATGTTTGCGCAATGCGTTTGCCATAACTTGTTTGCTGAATAGCAAATTCTTCGTTGCCTATTGACCACATAAAAATAGAAGGCCTATTACGATCGCGCTTGATGATGCGCTCCAACTGGCTCACATATTCATCACTGCTGTTAAGCAAACGTTGTTCTTCCAACACTAACATGCCTAAACTGTCACACGCATCCAACAATTCAGGTGTTGCCGTATTATGACTTGTGCGATATGCATTCACACCCATTTGTTTTAATAAACGAACACGATAATACTGAAGATAATCAGGCAACGCAGAACCAACGCCTGCAGCATCCTGGTGATTGCACATGCCATGAATTTTTGTATACACTCCATTTACAAACAAACCACTGTCTGTTATGTTGACGGTGCGAATACCAAAGCGGGTTTTTTCGCTATCAATAGTATTGTTATTATTTTTTACCAATACAATTGCACGGTATAAATAAGGGTCATCAACACTCCACAACTTTGGATTGGTTACTGTAATTTTTTGCGTGATTGTCTTTGTATTGTTTGATAATACTGAAATAGTTTGTGCAGATGATTTGCCAATAATATTTCCATCACGGTCTGTTATATATGATGTAACAGAACATTTTGATGAATCAAAGTTTTGGTTTTGTATAGTTGATTGAACGCTCACTGTTGCATTCTTTCCTTTCACATCACTAAAAACAAAAATACCGTCTGTTGCAATGTGTGTGTTGTTGTATTCATTCAGCCAAACATGGCGATAGATGCCTGCACCTTCATAAAACCAACCTTCATATTGCGTTGCGTCAACGCGAACAGTAATAACATTATCACCGTAGAAATTAATGAAGTCAGTAATATCATAAGCGCAGCCAACATATCCGCTTTTATTATTTCCAACAAAAAATCCGTTCACCCAAATATTTGCGTCACGGAAGATGCCATCAAACTGTATTTGAAAACGATGGCCACTATCGCTTATCGGAATTCTAAAATGTTTTCGATACCAGCCAATACTTGTTGCAGGATACAAGCCGCCTACTGTTTTAAAACCGTGACTTACCAAATCACCTTTGTCATTATTATCAAAAGGTAATTCAACTACCCAATCATGCGGTAAATTTAATTTGCGCCATGTGCTATCATTAAATCTTGAATCTGCAGGTGTGCTGTTGCCAACACCTGATTTTGAAAATATTGTATTGATGCTATAATTAAAATCTTTTGCAGGATCACTGGCATTACCAAAAGCAAATTTCCAGTTGTTATCAAAGTTTTGTTTTCTTAACTGAAGCTGTTGCGAAAACAAATTTGTTGTTGCAACAATTAATATCAATAAAAAATAAAATCGTTTGGCTTGCATGGCGTTGGTTTGATAATGAGCGAATATCTGAAAATTAGTGATGGAAAGCAATCGGTTGCCGGAATAGTAAGTTTTGGATGTTGAACAGCATTAATCCTGCACAAGTGCCGGACAGGAACAAGCTGTGCCGTAATGCGTGGATAGATTGCACAGGGCTTTCAGACCAGGCTTCAATCCCGGGCGTTAAAAAACTACCTTGCTTTACCATTGATTACCTATGGATGTACCTGCCTTTTGCATAGGAGTCAGTAAGCTATATGTAAGCTATATGTAAGCTATAACTTGGCTATATGTCGGCTATAAGATAAAGGAGGTAAGTTAAGCCGGTACAGCGCTTAATACCTGAAGCCTTTCTATTCCATTTTTATCTTTCCGCCAAACAAACCACCTAAGCCTAAACGTATCGCAACCTGTCCGTTATTACCATTCAGATAAGAACCAACAACATCTATACGAAACAGTTTGAAAATATTTTCAAGGCCACCGAATACTTCAACATAATTGTTATTGCTGTTTACATAAAATGCATTGGTGCCTGCAACAAGATTCCAGTTCAATCTTTTAAACAAAGGAATTTTATTGGTTAATAAACCATTGAAATGATGCTCAACATGCAAAGTGCTGTAAAACGAAGCAGTAGTGCTGTTAGCATAGTAAGGTGCTGACTGGAAGCTATATAAATACCTGCCTGCAAATATTGTCTGGTTGCCATTAAAGTGGCGATAATCCTGTATAAAAACAGACTTATCATTTAAGAAGCCACCAATATCAATGCGGTAATTTAACTGGCCCGCAAGCTTAAAATTTATATCGTCTGTTACGGAAAAATTCCATTTATCAAAATCAACATCGCTGCCTAAAATATTATTAAATCCTTTTTGATAAGACAGTGTGAAGGTTGGATATTTTGAACCCAGCGGTATCCTTCCATCAGGCAACTGCACAAATTTTTGACCCGGCTGATACGATAAACTTACATCAGCAATAACAGCCTGGTGCCTTATAAACTGGCTGTCTATTTTTTCTGATGGATAATTCGGTGTAAACTTTTGCGGATCATATTTTATGACGGAAAAATCAGTTGTGTTATTAAGAGGAATACGATCTTCATACAACAACTGCGCAGCATATTTTAAACCAGATTGCGCCGCGCCGTTATAATCAAACTGCACAAAATTGTTCTCATATATCTTCATGTAATTATGATTAAAGAACAACGTATAAATGCCATTTAAAAAAGGACTAATAGGATCTTCTTTGTTGAACTGACTAATGCGCCTGCCACCGCTTAGTGAAAAATTATTTGAACGAAAAGAAGCTGCATCTTCACTCATATCATTATGGATGCCTTGCCAGTAAGAACGCGTATGATAATCCAATGTTCCCCATGCATTCAAATGCCCGTTACTGAAACCATATCGCACGTGCGGCGTAAAACTTAATTCACGTTTGATAGAAGGAAAACCCCTGCTGAATGTTGCTTCAGCATTTAATGCCAAACCTTCAACGGTATTGTATTGTACCTGTTTTAGTAAAGGTTGCCATTGAATGGTTGTGTAATTTTTAGGGTCGTAATCAGAGCGTGTAAAACCATTCCACAATATATTCATCACGCTTACTTTGCCCTGCATTCGCCGCAGAGAATCCTGGAATTTTTTAGTGTAAGATGAATCGCGTTGGTAACGGTAAATACTGTCTTTAACTGTGTAGTCTTTTATTTCTTCGGGTTCAAGCGGAACGGGCCTTACAGAATCCCAGTAAGCTGTTGTTTTTTTATTCACGCCTGTATCAAACTTCATAACAATGTTGTTGAAGAATTTCTTTTTAAACGTTGGCGTAACATCATAATCGTTGTACACATTTAAAAAATTCCCTACAGCATCAATACCAAATTTTTTAAAAGTAAAATACAGCACCTGGTCTTTGGTGCGCCATATATCTTTTGTAACAGGAAAATGTATCTGTGTTATTTTAACCGTGTCTAAAATTTCTAGTTGCGATTCTTTTGTAAGCATCAGATCAACACTATAAATGCGCCAGTCGCCTTCAGTTATTTCAATAGTGCCCGAAAACAATGGTTCATATTTTCTTTTAGGAATAACCTGTATACGGTTTATCTCGCGGCCATCTTCAAAAAAAGAACCAAGGAAATGATATTTATAAAAATTTAAAGCGCCGTCAGCTATCGGGCACACATAACCACGCGGTGCCAATTGCCCGCCCATTATCTGTATGTTGTTGGTATAAAAATCTATGAAGGTTGGAATGCTGAAACCAAAACCATTGGTGCCGCTTTCTCTTCCGGAAATAACTTCAAGCTTAACCTTATCCGGTTTTTTAAAAGCTATTTTAGTAAGTGATTCAGATAAATAAATTACGCCTTTGCCTGCTGAGTCAACACCCATTTGCTTTAAATCGGCGCTGTCAATTTTTTGCCCGAAGATTTTGCGTGGAAGTGCCCTCGTTTTTATCAGTGTTTTTATATAAGCATCGCAGGTGAATGAATCAACTACATTATGATATGCTTCCCTCTTTTTTATTGCATGACGGATGATAGCATACGCAGGATCTTCCCTGCCTGATGAAACCACAACATCTTTCAGTTGCAGTTGTGAAGGCAGCAGCACAAAATCAAGTTGCATATCAGCATCACTAACATGTATTTTCTTCTCCTGTTTTGCAAAGCCAACATATTGTACATCGATGGTGTAATCACCTGCGGGTAATTCAAGCTGGTAATGGCCTTGTTGATTCGATGTTGTACCACTGCCTTTTTCTTTTACAGAAACCGATGCATAAGACAAAGCATTGCCTTTATCATCTTTAATAGTGCCGGTTATTTTTCCTGCAAAAGCAGTTGTTGAAAAAAAAATAAATAAAAGCAGCAGAATTTTATGCATCATGTATTGAACGAAACTAAAAGTTCAATACATGTTTGAAAGAGCAGCAGTCAACATTAACATAAAATTTATTGATGATCTACCAACCCGCTTAGAGCCGGCTTTAAAGAATCATCTGAAAAATAGGTGTCCAGTTA
>JABDFS010000100.1 GCA_013286425.1 Bacteroidota bacterium | reverse complement strand
GTGATTCATCTACATCAGGGAAACTGTCTGTAGCGTTATCACCGGCTGATTCATCCTGTGTATCATCACTTTCTTCTTCAGAAGCATCAGCCGTTTTTAGTTTTATACGTGTTCTTTTAGGCTTTTCTTCTTTAGTTTCTTTAGTGATTTTATCTTTTAAAACCGGCTTTACTTCTTTAACCGGCTTATCTTTTTTTAAGCCATCGGTCATTACTTCAGCCTCTTCTGTAGTGTTTGCAGTACTTGCTTTAATTGTGCGCTTGCGCTTTGGTTTTTCAGCTCCGTTAGCGCCTGTAGGCGTTAACGCCTGTTTGTCTAAAATTTTATAAACAAGCTCTTGCTTGTTAAGTTGGCTGGCGGCGGGAATATCAAGGTGCTCTGCTATATCAAGAAGCTCCGGCACCAGCATGTCGTTCAATTGGAGAATGTCGTACATAAAAAATTCTGAATCCTTTTGGAATAAATATTTCTCAAAACGCTTTTTTGAAAATGTTTGGAAGAAATTTTTTGGTTAATGAGAAAACAGGCGAGATTTGACTAGCGATTGGGCTTTGTGCTTGTTTCCGTTGCAATGTTACAGAAAAATTCGAAAACAAAATAAAATTTTGACTGCTTTAACTAACTGTTATTGTTTAAGTGGTTTTACTATTTAGCAGCGAAATTTCATCTATGCAAACTATGTTTTTGTCGCAATTATATACAAACAGCCCGTTTATTAAATGATTTCTTAGGTACTTTGATTGTATGAGGGTTAATTTCTCAGGAAAAAAATGGATCATAATTTTATTGCATGCCGTATGTTGGATAGTTATCTTTTCATTGCCTTTCTTTTTACGGGTAACATATAAAAATGATAACAAACCGCCACAACCCGACGATAAGGCGATGCAGTATTTTTATTTTTTCAGCAGCATAGTATGGATAATGCTTTTTTATATAAACGCTTATCTGTTTCTGCCACTGCTGGTGCGTACAAAAAAAATATGGTTGTTTATTGTGCTGGAGATTGTTGGACTTACCATTGTGTACTATTCACATATGGTTTATTTCAACCTGTTCATAACGCAAATGCAATTCAAAGCGTCTAACTTCTTTATATATAATATCTCTACTTATTTATTTATTCTTGCCGGCAGCACTGCCTATTATATGGTATTGGAAAGACAGAACGCAGCAAGATTAGCGCAGGAAAGACAAACGGTAAATTTAAAAACCGAATTGTTATTTCTACGCTCGCAGGTAAGCCCGCATTTTATGTTCAATGTTTTGAATAACATGGTGGCACTGGCAAGAAAAAAATCAGACCTGCTTGAGCCATCCTTGCTGAAGTTGTCATCATTAATGCGATATATGCTATATGAAACTGATGAGGAAAAAGTGCAGCTTGAAAAGGAAATAGAATACATTCAAAGTTACATCGATTTACAGCAACAGCGTTTTGGGAAAAATGTAAAAGTGTGTGCAAACTTTCATAACCCGATCGGCGGTAATGAAATTGAACCAATGCTGTTAATCCCTTTTGTTGAAAACGCTTTTAAGCACGGTACAGGCATTATTGAAGATGCGCAAATTAAAATCGAATTGAAAGTTGAAGGCGGAATCCTGCAATTCATTGTAAGTAACCGGTATAATGATATTTCCAATAATTCTAAAGATAGAAACTCGGGTATCGGATTAAACAATGTAACACGCAGGTTAAATTTATTGTACGGTAACAATCACACTTTACTTATAAACGATAAAGATGGCTGGTTTACAGTTTCGCTTCAAATAAATTTACACTAATGCTAAAATGTATTGCAATAGACGATGAACCGCTTGCACTGGAGTTACTTGAAGACAATATAAGCAAAGTACCTTTTCTTAACCTTGTAGCTTCCTGCAGCAACCCGCTCGAAGCAATGAAAGTGCTACAAAGCGAAACCATTGATCTTATTTTTCTCGATATTCAAATGCCCGGTTTAACCGGCCTTCAGTTTATAAAGTCCATAGCAGTAAAGCCAATGTTCATCCTTATAACAGCGTATGAAAAGTATGCGCTTGAAGGATATGAACTGGATGTGGTTGATTACCTGGTGAAACCGGTATCGCTTGACCGTTTTATTAAAGCCTGTAACAAAGCATTGGAATTATACCAGCTAAAAAATAAAAAAGGAACGGCAGAAAGTCAGCCTTATTTTTTCATTAACGCAGATTACAGTCTTGTAAAAGTGATTTTTGCTGATATTATGTGGGTGGAAGGATTAAAAGATTATTTGAAGATCCATTTAAAAAGTTCATCCAAACCATTGGTTGCCCGCCTTACCATGAAAGCGATGGAAGAGCAACTGCCATCTTCAATGTTTGTGCGTGTTCAGAAATCTTTTATTGTATCAAAAGATTATATAACCTCTATACGAAAAAACAGCGTTTTTATTAACGATGTTGAAATACCTGTTGGCGATAATTATAAAGATGCCATTTTGGCCCTTACCGGCAAGTATTAATGCTATTTAAAAGGCTGGCATCAAACTGAATTACTGTTTGTCGCTTATTTTTATCCGCTTGTCTCATTTGCAATATCCTCCGCAATTCTGCCGGCTAATTTTGTACCCGATAACAAAAAGAACTATGAAGAGAATATTACTTGCATTTGTAACAATCATTATATCTGCTCATTTATTTGCCCAGGCTCCGCAGGGTGGTGGCGCAAATAAAGGAGGCAGGCAAATGCCATCCATCGGGCACATTTATGGAAAAGTTGTTGACAGTGCAGACAAACCAATAAGCCAGGCAACCATTGTTTTGCTTCAAAATAAATTTGATTCTACTACTAAAAAATCAAAACAAATATTATTTAAAGGCGCTACCACAGAATCCAATGGTGATTTTGATTTTGGAGATCTGCCTTTATTCGGACTTACAATGAAAATTTCTGCAGTTGGTTATAAATCTTATGAAGAAAAAATAAGCTTTCAAATGAAAGCGCCTTCAACTTCATCAGCCCCTTCGTCAGATCCTTCCAAACAAATGCAGCAGTTCACCAGTATGATGGGTGCAATGGATAAAGACCTCGGCAATATAAGATTAGCTGCGGATGCCAACCAGTTGCAAACTGTAACGGTTACAACATCAACATCTGCTTTGAAAATGGATATAGATAAGAAGACATTTAATGTTGATAAGAATATTGTGAGTAGTGGCGGAACAGCAATAGATGTAATGAAAAATGTACCTTCTTTACAGGTAGATATAGATGGTAATGTAAAACTGCGCAACGCTACTCCACAGATATATATTGACGGAAGGCCAACAACGCTTTCACTTGATCAGATACCTGCAGATGCAATACAAAGTGTTGAAGTAATTACAAACCCTTCTGCAAAATATGACGCCAGCGGCGGTAATGCAGGTATTCTTAATATCGTTTTAAAGAAGAATAAAAAAACAGGTTATAACGGAAATGTTATGACGGGCGTTGACAGCAGGGGAGGTTACAACTTCGGTGGTAATTTTGCCGTGCGCCAGGGTAAGGTTAATCTTACTGCAGCCGT
The DNA here is from genome assembly GCA_013286425.1 of Bacteroidota bacterium. Taxonomy (GTDB): domain Bacteria; phylum Bacteroidota; class Bacteroidia; order Chitinophagales; family Chitinophagaceae; genus Parafilimonas. The sequence continues at coordinate 8,642 of JABDFS010000100.1, read as the reverse complement.
AATGGTAAATGATCGCAAAAGCCTTACAAAAGGAACTACCGAACAATTGTATAACTATGATACATTGAATATAAAGAATGTACATTCTTTCCAAACAACAGAAACAAAGAATAACGGCGCATTTATGTTTGGCAGGTTAGGTATGGATTATTTCGTAACGAACAGAACAACGATTTCCCTTGCGGCAATAAGGGTACATGGTGAATTTAAGCCTACCACTGAAAGCGATATTACAACAGACAGTATTTTTAATGATCATACTTTAACTTACCCGGGAACGCGCACTTCTTACGGAAACAGAACTTTTAATGCAACAGGTTTACAGGGTGGAGTGGTGCATAATTTTGCCAAAGACGGAGAACAGCTTACTGCTGATGGAAACTTCTTCTCAGGGAAAAACAATGGCGATCAAACTTATTTGAGCAACCTGTATGATCCTAGCGGTAATTTTATTGGAACCAGTACGCAACAACAGCTTTCCAGCGGTACCAACCAGTTTCTTACTATTCAATCAGATTATACAAACCCTCTTTCTAAAAATACAAAGCTTGAGGCAGGTGTAAGAGCACAGATCAATAAGGTTGAAAATGATAACCAGACATATTATGTAAATGGATCGGAAGCAATCAAAGTGCCGGGCACAGAAATAGCGTATCACAATACCAATAATGTGTATGCAGCTTATGCAACGCTTACAAGTTCTATTAAAAATTTTGGGTACGAACTCGGCATGCGTGTAGAAAGCAGTAATTACACCGGTGTATTGAACGATACAGAAAATTTTACGCATAATTATCCCGTTAGCCTGTTTCCTTCAGTATTCTTAAGTTACAAATTGAAGAACAGGCAGGAACTGCAGGCTAATTTTTCACGCCGTATAAACAGGCCTAACTTCTTCCAGTTAATTCCTTATACTGACAGAAGTGATAGCTTACATATCACGCGCGGTAATCCTGATCTTAAACCGGAATTTACCAGTTCATTCGAAGCTTCTTATAGCAAAACATATGGTAAGAGCAATTCTTTTTTAGCGTCGCTGTATTACAAATACACAACAGATCTTATAACAAGTTACCAGCAGCTTGAATACAATCCTGTATTGGACAGGATTGAAAATATCAATACATATGAAAATGCAAATTCTGCATATTCTTATGGCGCTGAATTAACATCAGTAAACTATGTAACAAAATGGTGGGATTTTAACCTGAACGTGAATCTGTATAAATCAAAGATCAACACAGATAATCTGAATACCCCACCACAAGACGCATTGTTGAGCTGGTTTTCAAAGTGGAATAATAATATCAAGCTGCCACACAATTTTACCATACAGCTTTCAGCCAATTATCAAAGCAAAACGAATTTACCTGTTAATACAGGCGGCCAACAGTTTGGCCCTCCTCAATCTGCACAATCTGCAGCCCAGGGTTATATATTGCCATACTGGACTACCGATATAGCAATAAAGAAAACCTTCTTTAAAAACCAGGCCGGCGCACTTACACTTAGTGTAAATGATATCTTCAGAACCGGTGCAAACGAACAAATATCATTTGGTAATAGTTTTTACCAGGATTATTACAGGTTGAATAACCCGCAGCTGGTGCGCTTGAATTTCTCTTACCGTTTTGGTAAGATGGATATATCATTGTTCAAGCGCCAGAGCAAAAACCAGGGCCAGGGTATGCAGGATGCATCACAAATGGGTGGATCAAGATAAGTTTTTTGTCGTCTCATAGTTCTTACAGGCCCCCGCTTGCGGGGGCTTTTTTATTGTGAACGAATCAGGTGCTTTATGGCTATCAGGAATGAGGTGCCCGATCAAGTCGGGAATGATTGCAGGTAGTTGTATTTTGTTTTGCAGTTTCAACTAATAAAGAATAAACACAGGCTCATGACCTTCATTTCCACGACCTGTCCAGACCATTTGGGAAAGTGGAAATCTCATAATAAAGTACTCTTCACTTTCCCATTAGAAAAATATCACTCCTTCACAAATTGCTTTGCAACACTATTAGTACCTGTTTCAACTTTAAGCACATAATTACCTGCATGCAATGATGAAACATCAAGATTGTATAATTGGCTATTAGCTCCCGCATTTGGCGGCACAGGTGATAGCTGTTGGCTGATAGCTGTGTTACCGCTGAAATCAACTACGGTTATTTTTACTTTTTTATTGGTAGGTAAGCCTGCAATTGATAAGGTATTTTTTGCAGGATTTGGTGATAAGGAAACATTTAATTCATCATTACTTATAGCTATTATATTAGAGTTAGCAACGGCATTGCTGGTGCTTGTTGTTTGCAAACGATAGTATGTAGTGCCTGTTGAAGATGGTGTTGGGTCACTGTAGTGTGCACTGTAAGCAATAACCTGTGAACGGCAAACCGTTGTCCAGTGTTGGCCATCTATGCTTCTTTGTACAGCATAGCTTTGAGTGCCGGGCGTATTATCCCATTCTATGCCATTGTGATGTTGTATCCATTTTTTTATTTTAGTGATGAGGATTTGTTTTTTAGAAAGGCTGTCGTTGTAATAACGGGCAAGGGCATAGTTAATCTGATTCTCCGGTTGGGTTGTATAAGAAGTACCGGCAAGAATGATTTTACCGCTTTGTAATGCGATGTGTGTACTGGTTTCATTAAGCCCAAAATCGGTAACTCCTTTTCCATCTTCTGCAAATGCTGAATCTAAAGACCCATCGGATAATAATCTTACCAACGCAAAATCAACAGATGTGCCTTCTGCTTCACCACCCGTGCCTCCTCCAATTAAAATCTTGCCGTCAGGCTCAAGTATGAGTGAATTTGCCTGCGAATTTGTTGCATTAAAAACAATAGTTACTTTCCCATCCGTTCCAAAAGATGAATCTAATGTGCCTTTTAAATTATAGCGGACGATCGCCATATTTTCATTCACACCGGTGAAATCGGTACCGGTAACGCCTGCCCCAATGATTTTGCCATCAGTTTGAGTTGCAATAGCGAACAATTGGTCGCCATGTTTTCCAAAATCGGTTATAATTACACCATTATTTCCAAAACTTTCATCTAATACCCCATTATTGGTATATCGGACAATTATAAATTCACTCGCATTACCGCTATAATTTCCGCCAACGATTATACGGCCTTCTGCATCCATTGCTATAGCGTCAGGAACTGCATTTGCACCAAATGTGCTGATTACTTTTCCTTTATCACCAAAATCCTGATCCAATGTTCCATCCGGCATAAACCGAATGGTAATAAAACCCGGCGCAAACCAAGCTGTCTCTACTATTTTACCATCAGGCTGTACCACAATACTTGGGAAACTCTCACCTTGCCCAAAGGTTGAATCGCTAATTCCGTTTATTCCAAAAGAGTTATCTAAAGTTCCATCAGGCAAGAACCTAAGAATCACACACGTTGGAATTCCTTGCTTGTAGCCGGAACCTGCTACCAGAAGCTTTTGATCAGTCTGAATAGTTATAGATGTTGTTAAAGCCCCCGTTTCCTGTATAACCGGATTAACTATTCCTTCGTTTCCAAACGATGCATCCAGCATACCATCCGACAGGTACCGAACGGTTTGAAATGCCTGCTGTCCGTTATTTCCGGTGCACACAATTTTATTATCCGATTGCACAACCATACCATAGCAGTTACCAAAGTTTTTGCTTACCACCTTACCGCTATCGCCAAAACTATAATCAAGAGTGCCTGGCTGTGCTTTTCCTAATATGCTGCCCAGCAAACACATTACGAGTACCAAAGAAATTTTCATAGACTTTATTTTTTTGAGGAAACTGATTGGATGTAAACCCCCATACTCCGCCATCATCTCCGCCGTCATCAAAGCTATTTGGACATGTATCTGTATTGCGGCAATTATGATTGCTGTCTGCCGAATTACATGTTACTCTGTAATTCTCACATTCAGTAAATTTTACGTCATGTAAACCGCTGGCGCTACCATTGATAATGCTTTGAAAAAAACTTATTGATCGTTCCGCGAAATAAACCTCCATTGAATCCTCTGTCGAATCCTGTGTGCCATAGTTAGCTAAAAATGCACACGTATCACAATCTGTTTCAAACCCGTGTTTTGCATCGCAATCAAAATAAAATTCAGTTGGATAGCCAGCACTGTTGAGCAGACTGGTGATCTTTGCTGAACCATAACCAATTAAATCACGACCTGATATTTTCGGAAATAATTCATACTTACTAGCAAAAGGTAAGCAAAAAGAATCCTTCTTTAAATTAATGATCTTGGTTTTATAATGAAACTGCGTGATTGAATCAAAATATACATTTTGCATTATTGGATAAAAAGTTGAATCCCTCCCGCCGCAAAATGCTATCATTGGTGTGATGTAACGATCCTGATGAAAGAAACTTCCAATATTACTTAAAATAGCTGGCGGTAGTAACCAACTGCCCCACATGTTCAAACAGCCTTTTACTGTAGAGTATAATCATAAGAACTATCACCATAGTAGTATGGGTAATTAACACTTCCAAAAACCGGTTTAGCCCCAGGGGCTATTGAATCCATCATATATTGTTTTTGGTAGTAAACAGCTGTCATTGTGACTAAACTACCAGCACTTGCCCCTCCGACAAATATTGCGCTGGTATCAATGCGGTATTTCATTTGAGGAAAACTGTCATGTTTTATTTCTCTTTTAATTATTGAATTATAGGCGCCTCTCGTGTCTTGGCTGGCTTTGTAAATTGCTTCAACTGAATAAACACTGGTATATTTAACCGGCTCTGGCGAAGTTCTGCTTAATGGTGCAATTGTAGTGTCTTCGATATTTCCACGTCTATACTCAAGGTCAATAGCAACCCACCCTCTTTGTGCATATGCATTGCAAAGCGTTTTCATATCGCGTGTATTGTAAATACCGCTGCAATCTGAATATGAACCACCATGTTCTACTATCATACATGGTAAGGGAGTTACAATATAATTATGTTTTTTTGGATAGTACACATAGTAGAGAAGAGCGGTATCTTCATTTGAAACACAGTGGGGTGTTAAATCTCCGCATGTTAATCTATATTGAGCATCTTCGTACCCAGTGGCAGTATGATTGCCATAATAAACAGTATCGATACCAATATCCGCAAATAGAATATTGGTTGATTTATAATTGCAGCTATGGATGGTGCTGTCGCCCGAACCTACCTGGGCCTTTGTTCCTGCCCAAATAATTTGCAGCAGTAATAATACACACAGGATTTTCATGAATTAAGCGGTTTGGTGCAACTAATGTAAGCCAATATTTAAGTTTAACAAAATGTTAGTTAAACGTCTTGTACGATTAACCGGCAGGGCATACTACGCTTGAATAATTAGATGTGTTCCGGATTTGCATGCAAAGCAATAAAACAATTAATTTTAAATACATACATGCAATCATACAGATGCTATCCATACAACCTGTTATAACCAAACAGCATATTTCTACAAAATATCCTCGTTATTTCTTCGGTAGTTGTTCGATGTAATAGATCGAACAAGTATCGAACAAGTATCGAACAACTACCGAACAAGTATCGAACAACTATCGAACAAATGAGCTTGTTGGTTACTGTGTCTCATCACTGTATGCTTACCCGCTTACAGTTCAGATGGCTTGCCGGTAAATGCCCGCTGTAAACCGCATCTGAGAAATTATAATAACATCCTTTGAGCATAATAGCGGGTAACATTCATTTTTATGTATAACATTGCCTGCAGATATTACGTTATTTTTTAACTGATGCGCCAAACCAAACTTTACATACACTGTTTTGTATTGTTGCTTTTATTCTCTTCATGGCATAACACCATTAATGCCCAGCTTACATACAACGAACTGAGTGTGCAATATGACAGCCCGTGGACATTTAAAAAACTACAGCTTATCCCGGTGCGGTTTAAAGGAGTGGGCAAAGACAGTGGCAACGCCAACATAACCATGTTTAATGGCAACATAATAAGTTTCAGCGAAGCCATGAACAAACACAAGATCATCGTTAAAGAAAATAATGCCGGTGGCGGCGCTGATGTGTCAACGCTTTTAATAAAAAACCGTTCCAATAGTAATATAATGCTGATGAGTGGTGAAATGGTCCAGGGTGGCAAACAGGACCGGGCAGTTGGCGAAACGGTTATTATACCCAAAGGGAAAAGTAAAAACTATTTGCCGGTTTTTTGTGTTGAAAAGGGAAGATGGGATGATAAAGCAAAATCATTCAAGCATGCCGGTACTGCAGATGCAAGGGTAAGAAAACAGATCGATGTATCAAAAAGGCAAAGCAAGGTTTGGAAACAGGTTGATGAGGAACTGGATGAAACCAATAAAAAAAATCAAACCTCGGCTTACCTGAGGGCTTATAACGACAGTACGTATTTTGATACATCTTACCTGAATTTTTTCATCAATAAAATGAAAAGCAGCGACAGCGCTTATGCAGGCTTTATCGCTATTACAGGCGATCGTATTATTGATGCGGATATTTTTGGCGGCTCCGATCTATGCCTTACCGCTTATATTCAAAACATCAACAGTTATGTGCATTCTTTAAAGCCAACAGACGGTATTCCTTCAAAAACACACAATGAAATAAAAGCTTTCACCGATAAATTTCTAACTGATAAAACCACGCAAAAAAAATACCTGGCAACAAACGGGCGAATGTATTATAACAATGGTAAGGTAATCCAGTTAATTGCTTACGACGATACTGTTATTCAGCCCGAAAAAAAGTAATTGAGCATCTTTGTGCTGCATTATGCAACAACAATATGATTATATAATTACCGGCGCAGGCTGTGCAGGATTAAGTTTGTTGTATAGAATGATGCAGCAACCATTCTTCTCCAATAAGAAAATTCTATTAATTGATAAGCAACAAAAAAATCGTAACGACAGAACATGGTGCTTTTGGGAAAAGCAACCGGGTGTGTTTGAAAAAATAGTTCACTATCGATGGAAACAAATAGATTTTTATTCAAATGAATTTTCGTCCCGCTATGATCTTGCTTCCTATGAATATAAAATGATCCGCGGTATTGATCTTTATGAAACCGTTTTAAACGAAGCAAAAAGATATTCCAATGTTACTGTTATTTACGATGAAGTGCAATCAATCTCAAACCAACAGGGACTTGCTTTAGTAAGCACCGGTAAAGACCGGTTTCCTGCACCTTACCTTTTCAATAGTATTCTTTTTGATGACTGGAAACATCAGGTAACTCAGAATAAAAGCATTCATTTTTTACTACAGCATTTTAAAGGATGGCTTATAGAAACTGATAAGGATCACTTTAATGAACGTATTGCAACCTTTATGGATTTCAGGGTCAACCAAAATAGAGGAACCGCTTTTATATATGTTTTGCCTGTTGCGCCAAATAAAGCACTTATTGAATACACTTTATTTACTGAAAACGTTTTAGAATCAAATGAATACAATGAAGAACTAAACAGGTACATCAATGAAGTGCTTAATATAGATAAGTTCTCGGTGCTGCACGAAGAATACGGTATCATTCCAATGACTGATCATAAATTCTCAAAAGGCGAAGGCAGAATTATAAATATTGGAACTGCCGGTGGACAAACAAAAGGCAGCAGTGGCTATACATTCCAGTTCATACAAAAACATTCGGAAAAAATTATTGAGGCATTAATACAGGGAAAGAACCCTGCAATAACGCAGGCTTTTGCTGCTAAACGGTATCGTTTATACGACAGTATTTTCCTTAAAGTATTAACCGGTAAAAAAATGCAGGGTGATAAATTGTTTTCATTGCTCTTTAAAAAAAATCCAACCGAAACTATTCTTAAGTTTTTAGACAATGAAAGCAGCTTTAAGGAAGAGCTTAAAATTATGAATACTATGCCTGCAGGCATATTCATGCCCATAGCAATACAAAAAATAGCAACACAACTTATTGGCGGTCTTTTTTGATATAGCACTGACCTAGCAGGCAGCATATATTTACGAATAAACTTCGTTATTTCTTCGATATAACTTCGATCCAATTGATCGAAGTTATATCGAAGAAATGAACCTGCAGGTACTATAAAAGTAATAACGTCCTGTTTGCAATGGGAAAGAGATGTTTATCAACCTCCAAATATTGTTTTATTTGCTGGTTTATAATTTTAACTGAACTTCGGGCGTTACTATAAAAGCAAAAATTAAGAAAGTCAAAACGTAAGGCTCCTCTTAAATTGTTCATTAATAGTGATATTTGTTAACTAATTAGCACAGCCTTTTGAAACGATTATTTATATTTTATTGTTTATGTTTTCTTGCTGCAACCCAAGCTTATTCCCAGGATAAATGGTTTTTAAGCCTGGCTTTGGGTCCATCTAATTATGCAGGCGACTTACAGGATAAACAATTAGCTGTTAGGGGAATGAAGTTTAGCGGTGCTGTTTCCGGTACTTACCAGTTTACGCCACATTTCTCTACCAATTTATCATTCTCTCTTTTAAAAGTTGGCGCTTCTGATTCTAAAAATGGCCCCAAATGGGTGTATAGAAACCTTAGTTTTCAAAGCATGATATTTGAAACTGCAGTAACAGGCGAATATGACTTTATTAATATAGAAGAGCCGGATGATGGTAATTATGTTCATAATAATAC
>JABDFS010000099.1:759-12370 GCA_013286425.1 Bacteroidota bacterium | reverse complement strand
TTTCAGTCATAAATTTTTTATGGAAGCAGAAATATTCAGACCAAAACTATCAAACCGTTTAGCTTCTCTCGACTTTATGCGTGGCTTTATAATGGTGTTGCTTGCGCTCGAAAGCACAGGCTTATATGAGCATTTATCCAAGGCATCTGAGGGAACAATTTTTTACGACTTGATGCAACAATTTTTTCATCATCCATGGAATGGTTTGCACTTCTGGGATTTGATACAACCTGGCTTTATGTTTATGGCAGGCGTATCATTGGCCTATTCATTAAAAAGTCAAAAAGAAAAAGGTTATACGTGGATGACTTCTTTCAAAAAAACATTTAAACGTTGTGGCTGGCTTTTCTTTTGGGGCGTGTTAGATTATGCAGTGCGCCCGCAAGGTTTATCATTTGAGTTGTGGGATGTATTAACACAATTATCATTCACAACATTGATCGCATTTTTAATATTCAATTGGAATGCAACGTGGCAAATTCTGTTTTGCATATTTCTTTTATTGTTAACAGAAATATTGTATCGCTTTACAAATATTCCCGGCTTTGATCAGCCATTTACTGATCAACACAATTTTGGAAATTATATTGACCTTATTCTTATGAATAAAATAAATAAAGGCGGCTGGGTTGCTATCAATTGTATTCCAACAGCTGTGCATACCATTGCAGGTGCATTAACAGGTAAATTATTTTTAAGTAATTCAAAAAATAAAGTAAAGCCATTATTAATCTGTGCTTTTATTTGTTTAGCCGCAGGCTACCTATTAGATGTAACACACATCACACCTATAATTAAACGCATTGCCACATCTTCGTTTACAATTGTTTCTTTAGGTTGGTGTTTATTGGGATTATCATTTTGTTATTGGTGGATCGATATCCTTAATCATAAAAAATATCTCAAATTTTTTTTAATAATTGGAATGAATTCATTGTTTATCTATCTCTTTTTTGAAATAGTTGGCGATCGATGGTTTAATGGTTACATAACTGCTATCAGTAGCGGCTTAATGCAATTGATAAATGTACCCGACATGCCAAAAGCAATTATTTCTTCACTTTGCATTTTTGTATTGGAATGGAGCATGTGTTATTTCCTTTACAAAAAGAAAATCTTTTTTAAGCTGTAATTCTTAAAATGCTGATGCATAAAATATCTTCTTAAACAAAGCTTACATTGTTATAATAGTTTTGTAAAAAACAGCACGATGTTTAAAAGATGGATGATACTTTTCTTGTTTGGTTTATGCGCCTGCACATCTTCAAAAAATCAAAACCCGCATGTATTGATTGAAACAAAGTTTGGTGATATTGAAGTTGAATTATACCCAAAGCAAGCGCCAATATCTGTAGCTGCTTTTTTATCTTATATTGATTCAGGTTATTATAACAACGCAACTTTTTATCGTGTTTTAAGAGATGATGAGCAACCAACCAATGCACCAAAATCTGAATTGATACAAGGCGGAATATGGCAAACCAATTATAAACTTGCGGCAACTATTCCGGGTATTGCACATGAATCAACAAAGCAAACAGGTATACAACATAAAGATGGAACTATATCTTTAGCCCGATCAACTCCCGGCACTGCGAACACAGAATTTTTTATTTGTGTTGGCGATCAGCCAGGCTTTGATTATGGTGGCGCAAATAATCCAGATGGGCAAGGTTATGCTGCTTTTGGAAGTATTGTAAAAGGTATGAGTGTTGTAAAAAGTATTTATAATGCACCTGAAACAGATGGGACATTCGATCCTTTGATCTATATCAATAAAATAAAAAGGTTGTAGGAAAATGTTTGCTAAATAAAAAATGCATTCATAAAAATCATGAATGCATTTTTTAATTTAAAGAGACTTGAAATTTATTTCAATACCTGCAACCTAATTTGGTCACCGGCATTGCCTGTAAGGTTTATAAAATACAAGCCATTAAACCAATTAGCCGCACTCATTTTAATTGTATTACTGCCTTTATTTATTAAAGTCTTTTGTGTTGAGATACTTCTTCCCTGTTGATCACTCACAATAATATTTACCATTTGGTTTTTTGAAGATTGAATCTTTATAGTTAATGCAGTTCTCACAGGGTTTTCTAAAACTGTTGCTGTAAAAGTTGATTCTTTAATTGCTTTGTTTGATGAAACGGATTGTAAAACTTTTGTTGCATCACCGGCATATAATTCATAATTGTATTTATCAGTATAACCATTAAAGAAAACAGTATTGCCTGCAACAGCAAGATTAGAAACAAGACTTACATTATTCAAGCCTGCATCATTAACGGGTTGCGTACCTGCATCAGTTCCATCCGAAACCCATAAAAGCTGGTTTACATTAAAAAAGAATTTTCCATCAGCAACACAACGCTCGAAATTCAAATAAAAAGGGTTTAAAAAATCTTGTATTAGAGCCGTTCCATTCGTTGTGCCATCTGTTTTCCATAGTTGCTGATTAAAAGCGGTAAAGAATAAAATTCCGTTTACATCAGTTAAGGTTGCCGGATTGGAATTTCCTGTGCCTGCTACTTTAATTAAAACAGTTCCTGCACTTGTTCCATCTGTTTTCCATAAACCGGTGCCATTATTCGCACTTGTTGCGCTTAGATAAAGTAAGTTGTTTGAAACACAGAAATAATTATTATAATCGTATCCGTAATTTAGTAGATTGTATGGCTGAATGGCTTTTAATTTAATTGTTCCTGCAGTTGTTCCATCTGATTTCCACAAGGCATTGCCTGAGCCATTATCGGCACCAAAATATATTTCGTTATTGTATGCATATAAAGAATATGGATTGGAAGAAACACTTCCGTGGGCAATATCTTTAACAAGATTTGTTCCGGCAACAGTTCCGTCTGATACCCACAATTCAGTTCCTGTATTAGCAGTGCCTGCAGTAAAGAAAGCTTTGTTATGAACAGTTTTTAAGCTGAGCGGATACGTAAGGGTTATAAGAGAATCGCTTAATAAAATATTACCTTCTTTTGTGCCATCACTTCTCCAAAGCTGCGGAAGCGGGGATGAACTGGAATTCAAAATATAATAAGCATAGCCATTATCTGCTACTGCAAAGGATGAGATATACCCATAACTTTGATTGGTAATATTTGAAACCTGCACTAAATTTCTGTTACTGTCAATTTTGAAAAGATTTTGTCCATAATAAGTACTGTCAGGTGTATACGCTACAAAATAAACTGAATTATTAACTGCGGTAAACATTTGCGGATTTGAACCTCCTTCACCCTTAATTAAATCCTTAGACAAACTTGTTCCTGCAGATGTTCCGTCAGAAGCATAAAGCTCATAGCCTGTCTCAGGTCTTGTAGCTGTAAAAAGCAGCGTGTTTTTAATGGCTTTTCCCGCATTACCACCACCGGCATACAGGTTAAAATAATTTGGCCCGGAATAATCAGTTGATGAACTGTTTATTTCTTTAAGTATGTTGGTATTTGCCATTGTTCCATCTGTAACCCACAATTCCGTTCCTGAGTTTTTTGATGCCGCATTGAAGTAGAGTTTATTTTGAAACGATGTTAAATAAAGCGGGTTTGAGCTTGTGCTTCCGGCATAAATATCTTTTACAAGAACAGTACTTGCCGAAGTGCCTTTTGTTTCCCATAACTCATTACCATAACCTGTTGTATTAGATGTAAAATATAATATACCATTATTGTATGTAAGTTCACTGAAAAAAGCACTGTAATTATCATAAGATTTAACCAGGTGTGAATTGTCGGCAGTTCCTTTCGTTGTCCACAACTGGTATTGAAGTTCATCTGTGTTTTGATAAACAAAGGATATAAAATTGCCAGTGGCTGTTATGTTATATAAAATGCCGCTATCTGTTCCGGGTGTTATATCTTTTACCAAAGAAAAATTATTGACAGTACTGTATTTAAACAATTCTGTACCCGCAGTAGTGCTTGAAGCACTGAAGTATATCTCGTTTTTAAGTATCGCAAAAGGCATATCCACAAAAAAGAAACTATAATCTGTTGAGAGTGAGATATCATCTTGCCCGCCTGCTTTTTGTGTGCCTGCAGTTGTACCATCTGTATACCACAACTTTCTGCCTGTACCATCATCCTGAGAGAAATATAATTTATTATTATAAGGTGTAAGCTGGGCCGGGCCGGCGAAAAAATCTGTAGAAGTTGAAATATCTTTTACCATAAATGTGCCTGCATCAGTGCCATCGCTTTTCCATAATTCCCTCCCATATAAATCTGAATACAAGGTGAAATAATAATTCCCGTTTGCAGCAGCATATAATGTTGGAGAATTGCCTAAACCATTTAAGTCTTTAACCATAACTGTGCCCTGCACAGTGCCGTTTGTTTTCCATACCTGCGGATAATAAGTACCTCCACATAAAAAAAATACAGTTCCTGATACATTGGTAAGAGAATACGAATTATTAACACCAGGCCCGCTTGATGCAAAACTCAATAATTGAATAGTGCCCGCATCAGTGCCGTCGCTTACCCAAAGGCCACCTGTATAAGACAGCGTTGGTAGTGTTGTAAAATATAATTTGTTATTCGCAACAATAATCTCTGAAGGCGCGGAAGAATTAATGCCTGGCTGAATATCTTTTACCAGGTAAGTACCACCGGCAGTGCCATCGCTGCGCCAAAGTTCATTGCCATGTACTCCGTCATTTGCAGAAAAGTACATAACGCTGTTTAATATAGCATATGGATTGCCCGCTATGTAATCGCTGTTAGCCGGGTTTGCATCAGTTTGTGCATTGATGTCTTTTGTAAGATGAAAATTTGCTGATTCCGCCGTTGAAACATTTGAGGCAATAATTGTTTGTTTCGATTGTTGCAGTTGTTCATAAAACTTTACAACAGATCCGTTTGCATTTTGATCAATAACAAAACGAACAGGTTTTTTTTCATTGATAAGTTTTTGAAGTGAAGGGTCATTTGTACTTTTTAAGATATGCGCTTCCTGCGCAGTTGATTGTAAAGCAAAAAAGATTGTTGCAGCAAAAAGCAAAAGTGTAGAAATTGGTTTCATAATGTTGATTATAAATTTTTGGTGAAGACTGGTTCAAGCAACCTTGGTTTATACTGTGATTTTTTTACAATATAACACGACAATCTGAATTCGTTTTTCGTTGTAAACCTTTTTTGAATTAATAATTCTGCTGCAGATATGTGGGGTTTATATCATTTCAATAAAATAATTACGGTTAATTTGCTGTTCTTAAACAAGACACCCGCTCATAGTGAAAAAATATTCTGTTTTAAGGTTACTCATTTCAGCGGCAATTTCACTTTATTCATATGCAATACAGGCGCAAATATGTACAGGCAGCCTAGGTGATCCTGTGGTAAATATTACGTTCGGTCAAGGCGCTGCCGGGCCTTCATCATACGTGCCAACATCAAGCTATACTTACACTTCAAGCACTTGCCCTAATGATGGTTATTATACGATTACTTCATATACTGCAGCCTGTTTCGATGATCATTGGTTTACTGTAACAAATGATCATACTGGCAATGGAAATTTTATGTTGGTAAATGCATCGTACCAACCGGGAGATTTTTTTGTTACCACTGTTTCAGATCTCTGCCCGAATACAACGTATGAATTTTCCTCGTGGATAATGAATGTGCTGAATACATTCGGCATTCAACCTGATATTGTTTTTACGATTGAAAAACCTGATGGCACTATACTCGGTTCTTATGATACAGGAAATATACCCGGCACATCATCTCCTGTATGGGTAAAGTATGGTATTCTTTTTACAACACCTCCTGACAATGCAAACATAGTTTTGCGTATGAGAAATAACTCACCGGGTGGTAATGGTAACGACCTTGCATTGGACGATATTGCATTCAGGCCCTGCGGTGCGCAGATAACTGCATCAATAGAAAATAATCCTGATACCGTAAACATATGCAGTGGCAACACCACTAAATATAATTTGTTTGGAAGCGCTTCTTCTGTTTATCAAAAGCCGGTTTACCAATGGCAATCAAGTTCTGATAAAGGGATAACGTGGCAGGATATTCCAGGTGCCATCGGTAAGTCTTATCCAAGGCCCCCGGTAATACAACCCGGCAATTATTTATACAGGTTTGCAGTATCAGATTCTATTGTTGCATCAATTACAACATGCCGCGTTGCATCAAACGTACTTTCCATTTATGTGCATCCTCTTCCTTCTGTTGATGCAGGTCCCGATCGTATTTATGTAAGAGGTTATCCCGATACAATTAATGCCGTTGCAAGTGCAAACGGAGAAACGCTTTCCTACTTTTGGACTCCACCTGTGTACATGGAAGATCCAACTGCTTTAAAAGCAGTTGTTACACCCGGTGCAGATATATTTTATACGTTGATGGCACAATCTGTTTTCGGATGTTCAAACGATGATGGAGTGAATGTAAAAGTGGTTGACGCCATTTTTATTCCCAATGCTTTTACGCCTAACGGCGATGGCCTGAATGATACATGGAGCATTCCTTATCTTGATGTGGGGTTAGATGCTGATGTAAGAATTTTCAATCGCTGGGGACAACTGGTATATCACAGTTCATCGGGAAAAGTTGCATGGGACGGCACATTGAACTCAGTACCACAGCCTGCAGGTGTGTATATATATGATGTTATTTTCAGAAATGGTAAAATGCCTAAGATGAAAGGCACGCTTGTATTGATAAGATAGCTGTAATTTATTTTGATGTGTTTATTTTTTTATCAGCCCACATAGGTTTTGCTTTCAACACTTTTTTATAAACAACACAATCAATTGCGTGCGCACCCGGAAGCATGCCAATACTCATCAGAAATTCGCCGACAATTTCACCACCTGTAAATTTAAATGTTTGCTTAAACAACTTTACCCACTCTTCTTTTGTTTTAGGATGATGATGGTTCAACCACTTTTCAAATGAGCCGAATTCTTTTTGCAATTTCAAAATAGCTTTTGCATTTTCAACTGCAGCATTTACTTTAAGCCTGTTGCGGATAATGCCTTCATCTGCCAAAAGCTTTGCAATGTCTTCATCTTTAAAAGCAGCTATTTTTTTTATATTGAAATTTTTGTACGCCTTTCTAAAAGCAGCTTCTTTTTTAAGAATCGTTTCCCAGCTTAATCCTGCCTGGTTTATTTCCAGTATTAATCTTCCAAAAAGTTCATTATCATCATGTATAGGAAAGCCGTAATAGTTATCATGATAATTTTTATGTAAAGCTTTTCTTTCTTCAGGCTGCATGTTTTCGATAGCACTGCAATATGACATGTTTGTTTAATCTTTTTTGATTAAGCTTTATTGTTTGCTTTTTGTTCTTCCAGCAATTTTAATATTTTACCTAATGTATCTGTTTCAATTTTATTCAACAGCACAACCAGCGCTTCAATTTCTTTTTTTGCTTCAACGTTCGTTTCATAATCGGCAAGTGCCTGTGCACGATCGCGTTCATTTTGCCTGTTCTGCGACATCATAATGATAGGAGCCGCATAAGCAGCCTGTGTTGAAAACAGCAGGTTCAATAAAATAAAAGGGTAAGGATCCCAATGATAGAGATACGCAACCAAATTCAATATCATCCATAACAACACTATTAAAGACTGGATGATAATAAACCGCCATGATCCCATTCCGTTTGCAACGTTGTCTGCAAGTTTTTGCGCAAAGGTTAATGAAGCTTGCTGGCGTTCGTGCCAGGTTCTGATATGCATTATCACAGGTTTTAATTATGAATAAATTTTTGATTCAATATAAACGCAATATAACCTCAATATTTTAACCCGTTGGCAGAGTTTTTTATATAAGAGATAAGAAAAAAGATGTTGGTTGTTATCGTATTCCGTATTCTTCCCCGTTTTAAATGTGTAAAGTTTTTTCTGTACAAGGCATGCTTGTCATCTTTATAACCAGAAGTTCATTTCTTCGATATAACTTCGATATTTCTTCGATATAACTTCGATATAACTTCGATCAATACAATCGAAGAAATGTCGAAGAAATATCGAAGTTATATCGTAAAAATAAGCCTTTATGTGTGTATCAGATCCCTGGTTGTATCAGGGAAAACCGAAACTTATAGATGAAAATGGTCTGGAAGAAGGTTTAGAAAAAATATGACAGCCTGGGTTGGTTGGTTTTTAAATCTATAATCCCTGTCACACTTTTGTTACGCTTTTAAAAACAGTTGTTACACTATTGTCACAGCAAAAACTTGCATTTGCTTCAGACTAACGGTAAGTTTGAGATCTTAAAAAAATCACTTGAACATTGTGTCAGAACCTGAGAAATAGAAAAAATTATTAATATATCTTCTTATTGTGATATTTTTTTTATTGCTTAGCTGGTGGTTTAAATGTATTTAGCCCCAACAATAAAAGAAGCAGGATCTAAAAAAAGTATGCTTCAATGCTGCAAAAAATTATACTAAATGAAAATCTGTAAACATGAAACATTTTTACTTTCTCTGTGTATTAATTTTTGCATTGCTGGTTCATACAAGCAGCAACAGCAGGCAATTATCAATTACAAACAGCCGCAACTTTAACTGGCCTAAGGGCGGCCCAAACGCCTCTGCTGTTAATGATCCACCGGTACCGCCTGCAGTTACCGGGTTACTAATGGTCTGTTATAATACCGGCACTACTTTAACAGCAACAGGAGCGCCTGGTGCCACATTTGCCTGGTACGATGCAGCTGCTGACGGAAACCTTTTATCAGGTTCTGACACTTATACAACCCCGCCTTTGATCAGTAATACACATTTTTATGTAGAACAAACGGTGGATGGAAACACCAGCGCAAGATATGATGTGTATGTACTGGTCTCTCCCAATCCTTCAATTACTACACCTGCCGATGTATTAGCCACACCTTCAACAATTTGCCAGGGTTTCAGCAGTAACCTGTCTGCTACAGTAGATAGTGCTGCAGGGCAGCATGTATATTGGTATGATGCCCCGGAAGGTGGTAACCTGCTTGGCTCGTCTTTGAGCAATGATAGTTTCAGGGTGTCTCCAACAGCAACCACTACTTATTATGCTCAGTCGCAAGCCCAGATTGTTAACCAATCATTTAATTATACAGGAGGCGTACAAACTTTTACGGTACCGGCAGGAGTAACGAGCATACAGGTAGATGCCAGGGGAGGCATGGGTGGATATGATTATGAAGCATTATTTGGCTATCCTGCACAAGGTATCCCGGGCTTGGGAGGCAGGGTACAGGCAACAATGAATGTTACACCGGGCGAAGTATTGTATATATATGTTGGACAAAGAGGATATGGATACAATGGTACTTACAATAGTACGACAGCGTATAACGGCGGAGGAATGCATTATGGCGGAGATATAAATGCCGGCGGTGGTGGCGGCGCTACAGATATAAGAATAAATGGCCAGGATCTAACCAACAGAGTATTGGTAGCCGGTGGCGGCGGAGGTTCAGGCACAGTAACGCAGGCAGGAGGCGCTGGTGGAGGATTGATTGCAGGTGATGGAAACTGGGATCATAATTCAGGATATAATCAAACGAACAGTGGCGGAAAGGGAGGAACACAAACAGGTGGTGGAGCAGGGGGTACAGACCAGGGTGGACAGGTAGCACCTGCAGGCACATTGGGTAACGGAGGAACGGAAGGATTTGGATGGGTAAGCAGTGCGGCAACAGGAGGAGGCGGTGGTGGTGGCTATTACGGCGGTGGCGGCGGAGAAGATTATGCAGGTGGTGGTGGAGGCAGCAGTTATACAGACCCTGTCTTGCTTCAGAATGTTGTACATACACAAGGTTATCAAAATACAGACGGGCAACTGATCATTACCTACAACGCGATGGTTAACTGTGCTTCAACAACAAGACAACCGGTTACCGTAACTGTAAATACAACCCCAACTGTAAGTGCAGGCTCAAATGTACTTACCTGTGCAGGAACGGCTGTAAACCTTACTGCAACAGGTGCTGATACCTATACCTGGATGCCGGGTAATTTAACCGGGCCAACGGTTAATGTTCAGCCGGACGCAACAACTACCTATACCGTTACCGGTGAACTTAATAATGGTTGTACAAATACCAGCAACGTAACCGTAACCGTTACCAGCGTATCAGTATCAGTTGACCAGGCAATTTGCCTCAACAAGACTGCAACTTTATCGGCTTCAGGGGCAGACAGCTATACCTGGGAGCCTGGTGATCTGACCGGTTCCTCCATAAATGTTTCCCCGGGTACAACTACCACTTATACGGTTACAGGACATAATAATGCAGGATGCAGTACTACGGCACAATCAACCGTAACTGTTAACCCGCTTCCACCGGTATATGCGGGAGAGGATCAAATTGTTTCCGCCGGGAGCAGCGTAACCTTAACTGCTACAGGGGCAGATACTTATTCATGGTTTCCTGTTCCTTCCAATGCTGCCAGTGAAACCTTCACTCCTTCGGTAACTGCCACTTATACAGTAACCGGGTCTTATACCGCTACGGGTTGCATAAACAGTGACCAGGTGGTTGTTACAGTGCTTCCTGTTCCTGTAGTTTCAGGTACAACAACGGTTTGTCCGGGTGGTTCTGTAACACTTACTGCCAGCGGTACCGGGCCTTTTTCATGGTATGATGCAGCTTCGGGTGGCACAGTTTTATTTACAGGTGCTGGTTTTACCACACCTTCATTGAATACCAGTACATCCTATTGGGTTTCTGATAATGGCAGTGCAAGAACACCGGTGAATGTAACGGTTACTGCTTTCCCTGTTCCTGTAGCTTCTCCACCTGCTATCTGCTCAGGTTCAAATACAGACCTGTCTGTTTCTCCTTCTTCATCCCAGACTATATACTGGTATGATTCACCAATAGCCGGAAACTTATTGGATAGCGCAATATTCGGTACTGTATATACAGTTTCGCCGCAAAGCAACACAGTTTACTATGCGCAGCTGAACTCACAGCCTTTTACGCAGACGTTCAATTATACAGGAGGTTTACAAACCTTTACGGTACCGGCGGGAGTAACGAGCATACAGGTAGATGCCAGGGGAGGTATGGGTGGATATGATTATGAAGCATTATTTGGCTATCCTGCACAAGGTATTCCTGGTTTGGGAGGCAGGGTACAGGCAACAATGAATGTTACACCGGGCGAAGTATTGTATATATATGTTGGACAAAGAGGATATGGATACAATGGTACTTACAATAGTACGACAGCGTATAACGGCGGAGGAATGCATTATGGCGGAGATATAAATGCCGGCGGTGGTGGCGGCGCTACAGATATAAGAATAAATGGCCAGGATCTAACCAACAGAGTATTGGTAGCCGGTGGCGGCGGAGGTTCAGGCACAGTAACGCAGGCAGGAGGCGCTGGTGGAGGATTGATTGCAGGTGATGGAAACTGGGATCATAATTCAGGATATAATCAAACGAACAGTGGCGGAAAGGGAGGAACACAAACAGGTGGTGGAGCAGGGGGTACAGACCAGGGTGGACAGGTAGCACCTGCAGGCACATTGGGTAACGGAGGAACGGAAGGATTTGGATGGGTAAGCAGTGCGGCAACAGGAGGAGGCGGTGGTGGTGGCTATTACGGCGGTGGCGGCGGAGAAGAT
>JABDFS010000099.1:0-659 GCA_013286425.1 Bacteroidota bacterium | reverse complement strand
GTAACGGAGGAACGGAAGGATTTGGATGGGTAAGCAGTGCGGCAACAGGAGGAGGCGGTGGTGGTGGCTATTACGGCGGTGGCGGCGGAGAAGATAATGCAGGTGGTGGTGGAGGCAGCAGTTATACAGACCCTGTCTTGCTTCAGAATGTTGTACACACACAAGGCTACCAGAATACAGACGGGCAACTGATCATTAGTTATAATACTACTTCCTGTACCGTAAGGCTTCCGGATACTGTTAAAGTTAACCCGCTCCCGGCTAAACCAGCCATTTCACCGGCAGGCCCGGTAACCGTTTGCAGTAATTCATTTGCAACACTTACTTCAAGTGCAACAACAGGTAATACATGGAACACAGGTGATACTACCCAATCCATCAATGTAAATGCTACCGGTAATTATTCCGTAACCGTAACAGGAGAAGGCGGTTGTTCTGCACAAAGTGATCCAGTAAGTGTAACTGCAACACTGCCTACAACCTGGTACCGCGATGCTGACGAAGATGGGTATGGCGATCCAAATGTTTCAATACAATCATGTACACAGCCGCTGGGTTATGTAGCCAATAATACTGATTGTGATGACAGTAAGGCAAACGTTCATCCAAAAACATGGTACCATGATGCAGACGGCGATGGCTATGGTAGTCCAACTGAT
>JABDFS010000098.1 GCA_013286425.1 Bacteroidota bacterium | reverse complement strand
TGTATATTGTTCTGAGTTCAACATTTTTATTAATGATTGGCTTAACTGTAGCATTATTAGTACTTACGCCTCTCAGGTATTATATTCCCGGAACCGGTACAGAAACTGATTCAAGAAGAGAGCTGCAGGTATTAAAGATGCGCACAGATTCTATAGAACAGGCATTAAAATATAAACAGGCTTATATAGACGGCATTAAGAAAGCGCTCGGTCCGGACACTTTGACAAAAGATACCGCATCGCTGCAAGTTCCGAAAACAGATATTTCCCATGACTGAGCCGCAAAACAGGAAAAACATTTCCAATAAAAACCTGTTACTGCAGTATGCAGGCATTGGCGCGCAGATAACAGCGGGTTTGCTCATTTTTGTTTTTGCAGGCAAATGGATTGATTCCAAACTTAAATTTTCCTTTCCACTGCTTGTATGGTTGCTGCCGTTTATTTTTATTGTGGGAATGATAATTAAAACAATTAAAGACACTTCAAACAAAAAAAATGGATAGAAAAGCCCTGAGTCGTTTCTTCAGGCCAATAATAATAGTTTTTATTATTATCAATGCGGTTTGCCTTGTTTTTAGTAAACAGCTCGACGCAAAGGGCGTTGATCACATAATTCTGATCTACGCGAACCTGATCTTGTTCATAATTACCCTCGTTACTTCTTTCATACTTATCAAATCATCTTTTAATAGCAACCCTTATGCTTTTGTAAGAGGCGTAACATTAAGTTCATTCATTAAGCTTATTGCCATTGCTGTAAGTGTAGTTATTTATTTACATGCAGCAGGGCCTTCGGGCAGTACATATGCTGTTGCGGTGGCCATGCTGTTTTACATTGTTTATACAATTCTGGAAGTAAACGGTGCAATGAAATTAAACAAGCAGCAGAATGCCAAAAACTGAGCATCCGTTAGAGCAATTGAAATCATATTTACCTGAAAACAGTTTTGACCAGGTTGTCTTTTTTCTTCACCATTATAAAGTGCATCTTACCATAGCAGCAGAAAGGCAATCTGTTTTGGGAGATTACCGAAATGCTGTAAATGGAAAAAATCATCGCATAAGCGTAAATGGCAATCTTAATAAGTTTTCCTTTTTAATAACGCTTATTCACGAACTTGCTCATCTTGTTGCCTTCGAAACCTATGGCAATAAAATAACTGCACATGGAAAAGAATGGAAATCTATTTACAGTAACCTGTTGAGTGAATTCATAAACAAAAAAATATTTCCTGCTGATATTGAAACTGCTTTATATCATTCTATCAAAAATCCCGCAGCAAGCAGTTGCGCTGAAGAAGGGTTAATGCGTGTATTGCGCCGTTATGATAACAATAAAGAAGAAACACTGTTATTAGAAGAAGTTCTGCCAGGAGCGTATTTTATCACCAATGAAGGGCGTGTTTTTAAAAAAGGTGAAAAGCTGCGGAAAAGGTTCAGGTGCACTGAAAAAAATACAAACCGCATTTATTTAATAAGCGGTTTATACGAAGTAAAATTGACAACTTAACCGGGCAGTCAGCAAAAAAAAATTTTCAACATTTAATGCTTTCATCAATAATTAATTTGGTTATTAAAACCCCTTATCTTTATTTTGTCTATCGAATTAGTAGGAATTAAGCTTTTTCGATGTATCCTTGAGCAAACAAAAACCAAATATCTTGCTATGATTCCCCCCAACAGTTTGCTCTTGTTTAACGGCTTGCCAAATGATTAAAATTTAGTAATTGGATGATTATTATATAGTCATATTTTTTAACTATAAAAACTTAACTCATGAAGGAATGTAGTACATAAAAAAACCCGACAGTAAAACCGCCGGGTACCCGATGAAATCAGTCTTGTAATGCGACTCACATGCTGATTCATCTCATTCGCATAAACTTATTGTTCACGCAAACTTTTCAAATGTATGAAAAATACTGCTTTGAGAAATGTATCTCATGTTTCCAGTAGATTTTTAAAACCATTATTCTTTTTATTTCTTTTTTCTTTTATCATATATACCATAAACGCCCAAACAACTGACGCACAGGTTACTCAGTTTAATTTATTAGGTAAAGTAATTGATGAAAAATCGCAATTCCCTTTAGGTTCTGCAACCATACAGGTTAAAGGAGGTTATCATGTAACGCTCGCGGATAATAACGGAGAATTCATCATTAGAACAAAACAACAATTTCCTTTTACATTGATAGTAAGCTACGTTGGCTATGAAGCCAAAGAAGTAGTTGTAACCGATGCACAAAAGGTTACTGTATCACTGTCTGAAAACAAAAGCAATCTTAACGAAGTTGTAGTGGTGGGCTATGGCACACAAAAAAGAAGCGACCTTACAGGCTCTGTTGCCACTGTTCCCAAAGAGATGCTTTCGAAACCTTCCGCATCTTTTGATAATCTTTTACAAGGCTCCGTTGCAGGTGTTGTTGTAAATCAAAGTTCAGGCCAGCCGGGTGCAACAGCCACTATCAGGATACGTGGTGGTAACTCACTCAGTTTTGGTAATGATCCATTGTATGTAATTGATGGGTTCATTTATTATAATGATAACAGCCTTGTCAATTTAGCTCCTGCATCAGGAGTTGTTCCATCCGTAACGGGTGTATCATCAAACGGTTTATCAACTATCAATCCTTCCGATATAGAATCAATTGATGTTTTAAAAGATGCTGCTGCTACTGCTATCTACGGATCACGTGGTGCAAACGGAGTCGTTATTATTACAACAAAACGGGGTGTTAAAAACAGCAACAACATATCTTATAGTGCATCATACGGCAACCAGAAAGCAGGCAAAACATTATCTGTTCTTAACGGGCCGCAATGGGCAGATTTATTTGATGATCTGTATAACGCAACACCGGCCATACAGGCTGGCCTTGCCAACAATAAAAAATTAATAGATTCTATGGGTGCAGCAGGTATTAACGGCGATTGGCCTGGTGCAGCTTTGAGAACAGGTACGCTGCAAAATCACCAGCTTAGTATTTATGGCGGAGATGAAAATTCACGCTATTCTTTATCAGGTAATTATTTTGACAACAAAGGGCTCATATTAGGAACTGATTTTAAAAGATATTCCGCAAGGCTTAATTATGAGAAAAATGTTTTTAAAAGCCTGAAACTTGCAACAAGCATTTTTGGCAGTAATTCTGATGAAAATAAACTTACAGGTACAGCATACAATAATATTGGTTTTGGCAATGCGTATTCTTCTTTGTATATCAATAACCCGTTACAAACTGTTTATAATGCGGATGGATCATACAATACCACACCGGTGCCTGCAATCAATCCAAATCTTATTACTATAAGCGGGCAGCAATTTTCTTCCAATTCAATACTGGATATAGCAAGCATTACCAACGAAACGAAAATATCACGTGTGCTTGGCAATTTCTCTGCTGAATACAGTGTGAATGATGACCTGGTTTTGAAAGCAACTTTTGGTGCGGATATACTTAACACGAAATTGAATTATTATGCTCCTTCCTATACCAGTTTAGGAAATAACAACGGAACTATAACAGGTTCCGGTTCTGTAGGTAATATCAGTTCTACAAGCTGGTTAAATGAAAACACAATTACTTATAAGCATACATTCAACAGCAAGCACTATATAAATGCTGTTGGCGGGTTTACGACACAGTATCAACAAGCTGATGCTACATTTACCGCAGGCCAGACTTTTCCTTCAGACCTTACAACCTATCACAATCTCTATGCTGCTTCTATCAATAAAGTAGTAGGTTCTTCTGAAGCAAAGCAGGTAAGAAATTCATGGCTTGGCAGGGTAACTTATTCTTTTGAACACAGGTATAGCCTTGTGGTAACCGGCAGGGCAGACGGTGCTTCAACTGCCGGCGCAAATAAAAAATGGGGATTCTTTCCTGCTGTTGGTTTTTCATGGAATGCATCAGATGAAGATTTCTTCAAACCAATTTCAAATGCAATCAATAGTTTAAAAGTAAGATTAACGGCGGGCAGCACCGGTAACGCAAATTTCCCTGCATATAGCTCACTTGCAACTATAACAGCTTATAATTATTATTTCGGAAACCCATTAACGGCTGCAACCGGTTTGGCACCTTCACAATTATCCAATCCTGATCTTACATGGGAAACAACAACACAATACAATGCAGGTATTGATGCCGGGTTCTTAAACAATCGCATCACTTTAACAGCAGATGTTTATTATAAGAAAACAACCAACCTGTTTATATCGGGCGCCGGGTTAATTCCATTGTCAACCGGTTATGCTTCCGCATCTGAAAATATCGGAAGCCTGGAGAATAAAGGATTGGAGCTTACATTGAACACTGTTAATGTAAAAGCAAAAAACTTTTCATGGAAGTCGACATTGATCTATGCAGCGAATAAAAATAAAATCTTAAGCTTAGGGCCAAGCCAATCTTTCTTTCCGATTGCACCTACAGGACAGGTTTCTCCTGTAATCGTGAAAGTTGGGTTGCCGGTTGGCACATTCTGGGGATACAGCACTGACGGCCTTTTAACTACCGATGATGTGTACGGGTCAAAAGTAGCTCCCAAGCTTGCAGGGGTATCCCAACAAACAGGAGATAGAAAATATGTTGACATAAACGGAGATGGCGTGGTAACAACCGCAGACAAACATCCGCTGGGAAATGCACAGCCTAAGTTTACGGCAAGTTTCAGCAACACACTTACATACAAAAGTTTTGATCTTAATTTTTTGTTCACTGCATCTTACGGCAACAAAATATTCAACCTGTTGCAGCAACAATTGGAGAAAACAACCACAACAACAAACGTTTCAACATCTTTGTTAGACAGGTGGGATTCTGTTTCAAATCCGAACGGAAAAACTCCAAAAGTTGTTAACGCACCTGTTGTGCAGGTTTCTGATAACTATATTGAAGACGGTTCTTATATACGCTTAAAGACCCTGACACTTGGTTATAACTTCTCCTCAAATGTTGCTTCAAAAATTCTTGCGAAACAGATAAGATTATATGTTATGGCGCAGAACCTGCTCACCATTACCAATTACAGTGGACTGGATCCTGAAGTGAACTTTTACGATCAAAATAATCTTCAGCCGGGTATTGATTATGGAGTATATCCAAACACCAAAACATATACCATAGGCCTGAACATTACTTTCTAATTCAAACAAAACTTTACGAATGAAAAAGACATTAATTATAGCTTCAATTATAATAACATCAGTAGCTGCATTAATCTCTTGTAATAAATTAACGGAGCATCCCCAGGGAAGTATTACTCCTGATGATTTTTATCAGACACAGGGCGATGCAGTAGCTGCTGTAACTGCGGTGTACAGTACTTTAACAACAGACATCAATAATGATTTCCCTATTTATGGCCGCAACCTGAATTTGCTGGTTGAAAATCCAAGCGATAACCAGGTATACAGCCCTTCCAACACAAATCCTGATGTGAGGGCATTGGGCACCGCAACTTATGTAAGTACCAATGACCGCGTACATAAACTATATGCGCAATTGTATTGGGGTATTGATAAGGCTAACATTGCAATAGATAACATTCCTGCAATACCTGCAGAAAAATTTGTTGACCCATCACACTCGCAGGTGAACCTTGTACGAGAAGCAAAATTTATAAGAGCATTGTTATATTTTAACCTTGTTCGCTTATTTGGCCCGGTGCCGCTTGTGCTGCATGATGAGCAAAATGTAGCAAATGCAGGCGCTTTGGTTGGCAGAACTTCTAAAGATTCTGTGTACGCGCAGATCATTTCGGACCTTGATTCTGCCACTGCGCTTCCTTCATCTTATACAGGTGCAAATATCGGGAGAGCTACAAGCGGAGCAGCGCATGCTTTGCTGGCAAAGGTTTATATAACACGCCAGGGATGGGCAAAGGCAATCACCGAATTGAAACAGGTTATTACAGCAAACACAGCAGGTTTTACAGATGCCACTACAGGTAATTACGGATATGATCTTTTTCCAAAATTTTCTGATGCATTTCAAGCTGCAACAAAGAATGGAAAAGAACATGTTTTCTCTGCGCAGTTTAATGGAACTGCCGGTGGATTTGTGAGCAATCAGAATTTAAGTTCATTTGTGTGGAGCAGCTCTTCTTATTTCGCCGATCAGCCTGCTGACAGCAGTGTTGTACACATATTTGATTTGGCAGATCAAAGAAGAAGTGTTACATTTTTTGATTCGCTGTACAATCAGACAACAGGTGCATGGGTAAAGTGGCCTGTCTTTAATTTCTTAAAATTTGTTGATCAAAGCACTGGCTTTACAACCGCAATGCAGGGCAATCAAAGCCCGAACAGCAAGATAAATTTTCCGGTGATACGTTATTCCGAAGTTTTGCTTTTATATGCAGAAGCATTGAATGAATTGTACGGCCCAACTCCTGATGCATACAACGCTATAAATATTGTACGCGCAAGAGCTTACAATTCTTATACAGGTGGCGGCAATTATACTGATCACACTTATGATCTGACAGACTTAAATCAATCAAGCTTTAGAGATGCTGTTTTTCTTGAAAGAAGAAAAGAGTTTATACAGGAATCCCAGCGCTGGTTCGACCTTGTTCGCAGATCAGATCTTGGCCCGGGTGTATACTATTTGAACAATGTGCACAGCATGCCGGGCAATCCAAAAGTAGCGGCATCATTAAAAGACACATTATTCCCGATTCCACAAACAGAAATTGATTTATACGGCGGGGCTAATCCGGATTTTTATCAAAACCCGGGATGGAATTAACAGTGGCCAATTTCAAACAGTGCAGCTTATAGAACAGCCTGCACTGTTTGGTTTTTCTGAGGCCATAATAAAGACATCATTTAATCATTATAAAAACGAAACGATGAAGGTTCAATATCGAAGCAAAACAAATTTGCATATCAGTATCACCATTGCATTAACGTTTATTTTTTTTACTGTAAGGGCGCAACAACAACCTGCGCCTTACCAGGGAACTATTGGCAAAACACTCAATGATTCAAAAGAATGGTGGGCGCCTGTTCCCAAGCCACCGCAGGATGCACCGAATGTGGTTTTAATTATAATTGACGATGAAGGTTTCGGCGCTTCAGAATCTTTCGGCGGATTGATTCGTACGCCTACAATTGACAGTCTTGCAAATAACGGTTTGCGTTATACAAATTTTCATACATGCGCTATTTGTGCACCTACACGATCTGCTTTATTAACCGGCCGCAACAGCGCTTTTGTGCATGAGTCTGGTTTCTCTCATATGTCAATGTCTGCAGGTTTCCCGGGTTGGGATGGAAGAGTTCCTTCTTCTGCAGGAACGATTGCTGAAATATTAAAAGCGAATGGCTACAACACCTTTGCAGTGGGAAAATATGGTATTACTCCCGATGAGGACGCAACCGATGCAGGCCCGTTTGACCGTTGGCCAAGTGGTAAAGGGTTTGAACATTTCTTTGGTTTCTTAGGTTCGCAAACAGACCAGTACAAACCTGACCTTGTAGAAGATAACGCTCATGTAACACCAGATGGCAGGCATCTGAACGAGCAAATGACTGATAAGGCCATTGCGTATATAGCACGCCAGCAAAAAGCTGCACCGGGCAAGCCTTTCTTCCTGTATTATGCTCCCGGTGCCGTGCATGCACCGCACCAGGTTGATAAGTATTGGAGTGATCAATACAAAGGAAAATTTGATGCAGGCTGGGATGTGTACAGGCAACAGGTTTATGAAAATCAGAAAAAGCTTGGCTATATTCCTGCAAATGCAAAACTGGCTCCAAGAAATGCACGCATTAAAGCATGGGATTCTTTAACATCGGACCAGAGAAAGTTGTTTGCAAGATTCATGGAAGTGTATGCAGGTTATCTTACTTATACTGATTACCAGATCGGAAGGCTTATTAATTACCTGCGTGAAAATGGTTTGCTGAATAATACAGTAGTGTATGTAATACAGGGTGATAATGGCGGCAGTAAAGAAGGAACTACAGAAGGAGTAATAGAACCAAGAACAAATTCTACAAGAACACAAACTGAAGAAGATTATTTAAAGGTGAATTTAGGACTTATCGATTCTATAGGCACACCTAATGCAACTACCAATTATCCTTTAGGTTGGGCTCAGGCTGTGAACGCACCTTTTAAAGAGTGGAAGCAGGATGCTGATGCTGAAGGCGGCACGCACAACCCGCTTATTATTTTCTATCCTAAATTAATAAAGTCAGGCGGTATAAGAACGCAGTTTGGCCATGTAATAGATATATTACCAACAACACTTGAGCTAACGGGTATACAGGCACCTGAGTACATTAAAGGTATAAAACAGGATAGCATTGAAGGCACATCGCTTGCGTATTCAATTAACAACGCCAATGCGCCATCGCAGCACAAAGTGCAGTACTTCTATATCTTCGGTTCACGTGCTATTTATGCAGATGGATGGAAAGCAGAAGCAGCGCATCGCCCTGATGCAATTGATTACAACTTTATAGGCACCAATCCTCCTGCTGACAGAAGTTTTGATGATGATGTATGGTCGTTGTATAATCTTAATGACGATCCTACAGAAATAAATGACCTCGCAAAAAAGAATCCGCAAAAACTGGAAGAGTTAAAAAAGCTGTTTGATGAACAGGCGGCAGCAAATCATTTATATCCATTGCTTGACTGGTATGATGTAAACAATAAAAGATTTCATCATCCAAACGGCAGCGATACACAAGGACCAATAAAATAATAAAGCATGCTGAAGAGAGTGCAGTCAATCACACTGCAACTCTCTTCAGCTATTTGCAAAAAATGAGACAGGCAAAAATCATCACCGCCATAATATATTTTTTCTTTTGTGCGATAAGCGTTTTTGCACAGAAGAAAACGATTGCAACAAAGCCAAACATTATTGTTATCTGTGCCGATGATTTAGGCTGGAAAGAAACATCAGCATTCGGCAACACAAGAATTAAAACGCCGCACATTGACTCATTGGGCATAAGAGGCACACGCTTTTCCCAGGCGTATGCATGCGCGCCCATATGCAGCCCGGGGCGTGCAGGATTATTAACCGGCCGTTATCAAAACCGTTTTGGGTTTGAGTTTTTAACGCCTGAAAACCTGGATGATTCAAGCAGAAGTATTTCAGGCAAACATCGCGTGGTAAACAACAACGTTGGCAACTTCACCCTGAACGGAATGGTTGAACCGGATGTTGATCCCGAATCATTCAAACCTGTTCACAGCGGTATTCCTGAAACTGAAATAACATTAGCTGAGGCATTAAGAGATAATGGTTATGCAACAGCGATAATCGGCAAATGGCATTTGGGTGAAGACGAAGCATTCAATCCAACACAAAATGGCTTTGATTATTTCTATGGCTGTTTAGGCTGGGGAACAATGTATGCTGAAGAGGATGATACAACTGTTATCAGCAAGCCACGTTTTTTTGAGCGTTATCTTTTTCCTGAAACAAGAGCAGGCATCTTCAATATTGTCCGCAATAAAGATTCAGTAAAAGAAACAAAGTACTTGACAGATGCTTTTGCTGATGAAGCGATAAAATATATTTCAACCAATAAAGACAAACCTTTCTTTTTATACTTACCCTTCAATGCCGTTCATGATCCGTTGCAGGCGAAGAAAGAAGACTTTGATGCAACACCAACTTATCTTGATTCATCCATTCGCATTCAGTTAGCAATGACGAAGAATCTTGATGATAATGTTGGAAGGGTAATGGCTGCATTAAAAGCATTACACCTGGATGATAACACCATCGTATTTTTTACAAGTGATAATGGCGGCCCGACTTATTTCAAAACGGTTGACAACTCACCATTAAAAGGCGGCAAGCTTTCACATTTTGAAGGCGGCATCCGTGTGTCTTATTTCATTCAATACCCCGGAAAAATTCCTGCAGGAAAAGTGTATGATAATCCTGTAAGCAATCTTGATATTTTCTCTACTGCACTGGCCGTTGCTAACGCGAAAATGCCTGATGGCCGCAAGCTTGATGGGGTTAATCTTGTACCCTATGTAAATGGAATTGACACCAGCAAACCGCATAACATTTTATGTTGGCGCAATGGTTATTCAAAAGCGATCCGCAAAGGTGACTGGAAGTTATACATCAACGAACGCAAAGGCGTGAAGTATTTGTACAATTTGAAAGATGATGCAGGCGAATCAACTGACCTGTCAAAACAATTTCCTGATAAATTAAAAGAGTTACAAAAAGATTTAAGCAACTGGGAAGCACAAATGGTTACACCAATGTGGAAGAATGTAAGAAATGTTTTACTGCCCGTTGGTGATGATTATTTCTATTTCCCTATTTAAAATTTTATGCAACAAACAAAGCATACACATAACATTATAGCAGGCATAATGCTGATTGCTTTTATTTTTTGTGGGTCGATAAGCGATGCGCAAACCGTATCGTTCACAAGATTTAAAAACAACCCGGTCATAACAGCAGATATGTTGCCTTCAAAAGAAGAAGGGGATGATATCAATGGGCCATGTTTGATTGAAGCACCGGCCTGGTTGCCGAATAAATTAGGCAGGTATTATTTATACTTCGCACATCATAAAGGCAAATACATCCGGCTTGCCTATGCAGATGATATACACGGCCCGTGGAAGGTCTATAAACCCGGCGCCCTGCATATTGAAGATTGCATTTGTAATGTTGCGCCGTTCGCGTCCGGTGAAAGTATCAGGCATACAGGTGCAGAAAATGCAGGTGATGAAGTAACGCATATTGCTTCGCCCGATGTATTGATAGATTCAGCTAACAAACAACTCGTTTTATATTTTCATTGCCCGCTTGAATATGAAGGAAAGAAAGGCCAGTATTCATTGCGTGCTGTATCAACAGATGGCATTCATTTCAAAGCTGATTCCACTGTTTTGGGTGATTCTTATTTCCGTGTTTTTAAGTATAACAACTATTATTATTCTTTAGCAAGAACAGGAATTGTTGGCCGCTCAAAAGACGGCATTGCAACTTTTGAAAGAGGCAATAATCCTTTCAGTACAAAAGATAGTGCATCGCGTTTAAGGCATGTTGCTGTTAAAGTTGAAGGCAACACTTTATATGTTTTTTATTCACGTATCGGCGATGCACCTGAAAGCATTTTTTTCTCAACAATCAATCTGAATGATGATTGGCATAACTGGAAGGCATCAGCACCTGTTGCAGTTGTTGCCCCCGCAACTGCTTATGAAGGTGTTGATCTTCCGGTTGAGAAATCCAATGCAGGATTGTATTACGGCAGGGTAAGGCAGTTGAGGGATCCATATGTTTTCACAGAAAATAAAAAATGGTATTTGCTGTATTCAGCAGCAGGAGAAAATTCCATTGCAATGGGCGAGCTAACTATTAATAATTAGAAAATACTAAGTAATGCATTGTTTAAAAGACGTAAAATAATTAAGGTGATAACCTTCTGTATCTCAAAAAAATTATAGATGGGTAAAGCGGGATTTCATAAACAGGTATGCTTTTATTCATCGGCTGATTTATATATGAGAGGCAGAAGGCTATCATCTAAAAAATAAACTATATGAAAAAAATATGCTTACTGATCACAGTTACTGCAACAGTGTTTGTTGCAACTGCACAAACAAATGTTATAAAAATAACAGGCACAAAATTTCCTTTTGAAATAATGCAGCACTGGATGGATGAATACAGTAAAACACACCCTGGTGTGCAATTTAAATTAAGCAAGGCTATTCCTTTGGACAGTGCCGATTTAATGATTGCAGCACATGGTTTCAGGCCCGGTGAACTAAAAGATGATGAAGTAGCCATTGCAGTTACACGTTATGCACAATTACCAATCGCAAACAGTAACAGAAGTGACCTTAAAACTTTACAACAAAAGGGTTTTACACAACAGGATTTGAAGAATATTTATTTCACTGCGCAACAAAACAGAAAAGATAATTTAAATGAACCTGTAACTGTTTACAGGCGCGATAAAAATGTTTGCGCATCAAGATCATTCGCAGAAAATGTTACAGGCAACCAGTTAGATGTTGCAGGTGACCTGGTGAATGGCGATGACAGGGCTTTATCAAATGCTGTAAAGAATGATGTGCATGGAATTTCTTATAATAACCTCGGGCTTATTTATAATTTAAAAACCCGCAAAGTTGCAGATAGCATTGCTGTTATTCCCATCGATCTGAATGGAAACGGAAAGATAGACGCCGATGAAAATATTTATGCAACATTAGATGATGTGCTGAACTTCTTGGGCGCATCAAACAACAATGGTATTCCGCAGGATAATGTAAACATCGTTATCAATAAAAACACGATTAGCAAGAATGCTTTAAACTTTTTAAACTGGATTATTACGCAAGGCCAGGAATACAATCGCAG
>JABDFS010000097.1 GCA_013286425.1 Bacteroidota bacterium | reverse complement strand
CAATGTATCAACTGCGTTAACGTTGTATTCATCCAGCACAGCTTTGATGTGTTCCTTCGCAGCCTGTTGCCTTTCTTTACGCGTGCTTAAGAATGATATAACATCACTATCCTGTGCGCTGTTACGGAAATAGTTACCGATGGTTGGCTCCAATACCTGGCTTACAAGATTATTCATGCTGCCAAATCGTGCAATAACTTTTGGCGCTTCATTGGCAGGTATGTGAATGATCTGCGCAACGTCAAGATTGAACGGGAAACCATCTTTACTGCGCACTGTAATAGTTGAAAGATTTTTATCCAGCATGTGTGCTTCGCTCCGTGCATTCGCCCAGTTCAGCACAAGGTTGGTTGTTGGAACCAATTCAACTTTCATTGTGTATTTATTGATGGGGTATTTACCGGGGCCAAGCGGTTCCATCCATACACCACGGAAACCTTTTTCAACAATATTACCATGTTTAAAAGATTCGCCTGTAAGGTCTTTACCATCTTCACCAATATAAGATATCACCACACCCACAAAGCCAATAGGCACTTCGGTCATAGGTATCTCTTCAATTTGAATTGCCCAGGGATTGATGTAATAACTACCTGCAAGAATTACCTGGGGCTGCAAACCACGGCTACCGCCATTTTGCAAAAAGCTATCAACATCCTGGAAGTTGTTATGGCCTTCAACATACTTACCGGCAATCTGACCTGTAACAATTGGCGCACCATCCAATGTTGTAATAATGCCCAGCATGCTTTCATGAATAATGCCCATGTCTGCAATGGTAACTGTAAACGCATATGTATTGATACGGTAAGTACCCGGCGTTAACATGTGTGTCTGGCGGCCTTTCTGTCCGCCATTATTTAAGAATGCATCTGCATCCTGGAAATTATCGCAAGCTACATTGCGCGCAAGTATATTACCGGTTGGCAAAGCAGCACCGTCATTGCTTAACACAAGCCCGATC
This sequence comes from Bacteroidota bacterium, assembly GCA_013286425.1. GTDB lineage: Bacteria > Bacteroidota > Bacteroidia > Chitinophagales > Chitinophagaceae > Parafilimonas. The sequence goes on along the minus strand of JABDFS010000097.1, from coordinate 11,531 downwards.
TTACCTTCGGGAATAACGGTAAACGGTTCCATGTCTACACCATATTGCCATGGCCACATGTTCCAATATAAACCCGGCGCCAGTGTTCTGCCCTGGAAGCCTGCCTCACCTTTTGTGGCAATAATTCTTCCATCAGGCAATTCGCGGTTGGCGCCAACCAACACGAATTTTTTTGTAACCAATCCGATCCTGTTTTCCGGAACGATAACCATTCCAAAGAAAACACGCAGGATGAATTTGTAAAACAGTGGAAATATTAATATCAATAATATCCACCAGTAACTAATAAAAAAATGCGTAATGTCCATAGTTGTAATTTTTAGTTTTAATTGCTTTTCGCAGCAGTTGTGCAGTTATTGTGTGCCCGCTTATTAGTCGTTTTGGGTCTCAGTAAGCGAACACAAAAATCAGTTAACGATCAATGCAAACACTTTGCTGTGCGCGATTGTGAATAAATTTTAATAATTGTACAGGTTAATCATTTTCAACTCTTCGGGCAATAGCGCGTAAGAGTTTTTTATGATGTTTGAATGCACAGTTGCTTCGTCAGTTTGCTTAGCTGAAATTATTTGTGCGCTGAATTTTTTTATTGCAAGTATTACCAATGCAATACATGCAACAATCAATACGATTGATTTCATTTTGTTTTTTGATTAAAAACCTTTGAAGGTTTGTTTGTTGTTAATAGTGCTGAACCCTTTACTGTGTAAGTATTTCCCTTAACCTGCAAAGGGTGAATTTTTTTTCAGGAAACGTGTTCATAATGTCTGGAGATGTACTCCTGTTTGATTTGATGATGTAAAGTTATAACTGCTTTGATCATCACGATAGGCAATCACATACAAACGGCGCTACAAACTAACAGATGGTAAAGTATGTGTGATGAACGCTGATATAAACTGATAAGTGCGGCGATACCTGCTTAAACGGATAAGTCCCCGTTTTATATAAAGGATTTTATTCCTTAAAAAAGATATTTCCAATAATATCAATAAGTTATTTGTTTCCTCATTAAAAACATCTGCGATATATAGCAAAGCATTTTTATAATTCCTTGTATCATAATATCCGTAAAGGAAATCCGTATAATCCAGAATAGTACGGCAGGTACGCTGAAAACTGGCAGAGTAAGCTTTATAACTAAACTAATCATCATGAAAAAAACCATTCTTCTACACTCTATTGTTTTGTTATGTACAACTGCATCTATTGCACAAACGTATTGCCCCTCTAAATCTACTACTTACGATGAGGGCTATATAAAAACAGTTTCAATAGGCGGCATCAATAATCAAACCCTTGGTTCTCATTACAGCGATTATACAGCTATTTCAGGTGACGTACATCTTGGAACCAGCAACAGTATTACTTTAAATTCGAGTGCAGTAGGGAAACAGGTTGTACGGTTTGCCGTCTACATAGATTATAATCATAATGGCAGTTTTAATGATGCCGGCGAAAGAGTTGTGTATGACACGTTATTGTATTTAGGACATGCACGGACATTTTATTTTACACCGCCTTCAACAACATTAAATGGACCCACACGTATGCGTATACAAACCAGGGCAGCAGCATGGAATACAATCGAAGGGCTTACTCATGCAGCAATAGCATCGCCGTGCGACGTAATAGATCATGGTGAAGTTGAAGATTACACTGTACGCTTGCTTGGTGCTTATTGTCTTTCAATCGGCAATTCAGGCGCAGAATACATCAACAATGTTATTTTTGGAAACATCAACAAAACAAGTGGGAATAACGGAGGTTATGCGGACTTTACTCCAACAATCACAGATGTAACTGCAGGTTATACTTATCCTATTTCTTTAACGCCCGGTTTTACCGGAAGTGCACACACCGAATACTGGAAAGTGTATATTGATCTTAATAACAACAAAAGCTTTTCTGATCCGGGTGAACTTGTTGAAATGCTGCAAGGTTCATCAACTGTTCTGGGTAATATTAAATTTTCAGTTGTAAGTAAAACCGGCAAAGTAAGAATGCGTGTGCAAATGAGTGCAGGCACTTATGCCAGCGCGCCTTGCGATGCGATAGCACATGGCGAAGTTGAAGATTATACTCTAAATATTTTACCGCCGGTTATTGGCCAAATAAACAATAACAGTAATGATATTGTATCTGTAAAACCAAATCCTGCAACAATCAGCAATGCAATGCTTACATATACATTAAGCAAAGCAGGAATGGTAAATATTATCCTGAGTAATATAAGCGGAAGCAATCAAAGAATTTTTAATGCAGGCAATAAAACTGCAGGCACATATATGATGCCGCTTAATAAAATTCAATCATTAAGAGCAGGTAGTTATGTACTTGCTGTTGAAGAAAACGGGAACATAATAGCACGCACTTCATTTATTATTTCAGAATAAACTAAACTCTTAAAAAACAAAAACTGCCTGCATTTGCGGGCAGTTTTTTTGATATTATTTATTATGCTTATTCATTGCATCGTTATCGTTTGTGCACTTAAAATTAGTTATGTTGCTTGAATTTAAGAATCAGGGTACAACTGCTGAAAAGTCAATACTACAAAAGCTTAATCAAGGCATGTGCATGGATGTGTTGAAATATCATCCGTGCTTGAATTTCTTTGGTTACTTTCTTTTTTTAAGAAAAGAAAGTAACATAACTATATGGAAGACTTTATTATAACTATCTATATTGAATATTCATTAAAATTCTTTTTTGAAAGTTATTTTGTTTAAAGAATTTTATTGCAGCTAAACACGCTTCAATGTTCAACACACAAACTATTAATGTTACGGTAAAGGGCAATGCTGCAAAAGTTCATCTTGTATCCACAGGTATTGTTTCTGTAAAAACAAAATTCCGCGAGGCAAGATTTAAAGGCCTGCTTGCCATGGCTGATTTTATGCTTGAGAAAAAATTTACAGAATGGATGCCGATATGGGTTATGATCATTGAACATCCGGAAGGAGTTTTTGTAATTGATACCGGCGAAAATGCCAACGTGAATGATAAAGATTATTTTAAGTCATCAGGCTTTTTTGCAAATTGGTTTGACACAACACAATTCAGATTTATGGTTGAATCATCAGAAGAGATCGGCCCGCAATTGCAGCAATTAAACATTGATATTAAAAATGTAAAAGCTGTTATACTTACGCATTTGCATCTTGATCACATTGATGGTTTGAAATATTTTCCATCAACGGAAATACTGGTTAATAAATATGAATGGGAAAAACCTTATGGTGATCTGCCTAAATTATATCCTTCATGGTTTAAGCCAACATTAATTGAGTTGAATGAAACGTGTGATGTATTTGACCGCGTAAAATTTTTAACCGCATCAAAAGATATTGCATTGATACAAACACCCGGGCATACTTACGGTCATTGCTCGGTTTTATTTAAAACAGATGACTATGATATATTTTTTGCGGCAGATCTTTGTTATACTCAACAACAATTTTTAGAAAAAAAATATGCAGGCGCAAACTGCAGTAAGAAACTAGCTCAAGGTTCTTATGAAAAAGTTACTGCTTATACCAAAGCACATAAAACCATTTTCATTCCTTCACATGATGGTGATGCAGGCAGAAGATTGAAGGAAAAAATTTTTGTGTGATACTTAACCTCAAAGAATCACAAATAATTTAATTGAAAGCACATGAATATAGATGAATTAAGAAATGATACCGAAGGTTGTAAGTCAGTAATTCATTTTAATAATGCCGGCGCAGCATTAATGCCAAAGCCTGTTGCAAAGGCAGTTCGTGATTACATAACCGAAGAAGAAAATTACGGGGGTTATGAAGTCGCCGACAGTAAAATAAATGAACTGGATAATTTTTACAACTCCGCTGCGCAATTGCTGAATACAAAGGCTGGCAACATTGCCTATACTGTAAATGCAACAGACAGTTATAACAGGGCTTTATCATCCATGCTTTTTAAGACAAATGATATTGTATTGTTATCAAAGAATGATTATCCTTCAAACTTCATTGCATATCTCTCTTTACAAAAAAGATTCGGAATTAAAATTGAGCTTATAGAAAACACAGCTACCGGTGAAATTGATGTTGATGATCTTGAAAAGAAGATAAAAAAGTTTTCACCCAAACTTGTTTCCGTTACGCATGTGCCAACAAGTTCAGGCATTGTACAACCCGTGAACGATATTGGCAACATCATTAAAAATTATGACGCCGTTTTTTTGTTGGATGCCTGCCAGTCTTTAGGTCAAATGCCTGTTGATGCGGCAGCAACTCATGCAGATTTTATCAGTGGAACATTCAGAAAATTTCTTCGCGGGCCAAGAGGCGCCGGCTTGTTATATGTTTCTGATAAAGCATTGCAGTCAGGATATGAGCCATTGTTCCCTGATATCCGCGGTGCTGACTGGATAACAGAAAATAAATACAACCCTGTTACAAATGCAAAACGTTTTGAAGATTGGGAAACAGCTTATGCCCTGATGATGGGAAGTACTGCAGCGTTGCAATATGCACTTAATGCAGGCATTGAAGCCATTGAATTACGCAATACAATGCTGAATGATAAATTGAGAGATGATCTCAGCACATTTTGCAATATTGAAACTTTAGACCGCGGTAAAAAACAATGCAGCATCATTACATTTAAAGCAGGCAACAAATCACCGGAAGCAACAAAAAAATTCTTTCGGGATAAAGGCATTAATATTTATACAACATCAAAAACGTCTGCTCAAATAGATTTTGAAGAGAAACATGTTGATTGGGTACTGCGCGTATCGCCACATTATTACAACACTGAAGAAGAAATAGATATATTTATTGAAGCAGTTAAATCGTTACAGGCATTACATTAAGCTTACAGAAAGCGTATTGCAACATTGTTATTTATGGAGTATAACCGTTGGTTTTGGCGTGGCTAAAGTTTTATTTATATTAAGCATATCAGCATCGATCGTCATGTACACAGCGCCATCAGGAAATTGCTTTATCAGTTTCATCGGTTTATTCTTCAATATATCTTTCAATGCAATAATATCAGGATCAAATCCAAGATTAAACCACACGATATAAAAATGATCATCGTCATTAAATTCTTTTATCTCATCAGGAGATTGCCTGTGCGGTAAACGTTGTGTGCTGCGGCCAGTGAAGAAGAACACTGCATCGTTGGCATTGGAATACATATCAAAATCAGAACGGAAAACAGAATCGCGCTGAATATATTTTACAGTTGGAGACAAGCGCCAGTCATCATCTGTATAACCGGGAATGCCGTAATCTTTAATGTCGCTGTAGTTACCATAACTCGGAATAAATTCATTGCAAATAAAAAATACCGCGATGAATACGTTAAAGCATATAACTAAAAAACGTTTCCATCCTTTACTTGCAATAACTGTTTTATTTAACCAATAAGCAAGTACCCAAAGCATGGGAATAAATGCAGGCGAAAATAAACGGCTGTTCAATGCTTCAAAGCGCGAAACAGTTGCGGTTATTATCATGAATGAAATGTAACCGAACGCAAATGTTGCGGCGATGTATTCAAAACTCGTGTTGTGTTTTTTAGTTACAAGATGCCAGATAACCGCAGCGCCAAGCAACAATACTACTGCAATACCAAATATTGTTTCAGGCAAGTAATGATTGAATGCATAAGGCAACCAGTCATATAACGTTATACCGAAGTAGTTGAAGTTGCCAGTTAATGATGTAAGGCTTTTTTCTCTTTCGCCGGTTAAGTATCCGAGTGCATAAAAATTCCTTATAAGATTGAATACAAGAAATGAGCAGGCAGTTAAGCCAAATAAAATTATGTGTACAGTTTTTTGCTTTATTGTTTTATGTTTCATGAACAATAAAACAAAACCGCCAACGCCAATAACACAGATGCCTGCATAACGTATAATACATATTGTTGCAGCAATGAAAGCTGCCGCAAACAACGCTGAAATGTTTAATGTATTAAGATATTTATGCAGCATTAGAATAAACAAAACAGCAAGAAAAATAAACAGTGTTTCAGACCATATCATTGAATACACTTCAAGCAGGCCGGGGCTTAACAAAATGCAAAGCAGAACAACAATTTTATACAAACGTGATGTATAAGTAAAGCGGTTCATGGCGAGGCCGCACATTAAAATAAGCACAGCAAAAAGCAGTGCATTTATGTAAGTGCCTGTATGCACGTAATCATCACCAAAGAGCTTAAAAAAGATACTTAAGAAAACAGGGTATCCAACAGGAAAATCAACATAAGGCATTTCATCATACTCTATGAGTTTTCCATGTGCAACAAGATTTTTTGCAACGCTTGCATACGTAACAGAATCAGGAGAAATACCGATACCGCCATATTTTGCTAATAACAAAATGAAAATAAAACCGGTAATTGCAATAAGAATACTGTCAATATTATTGAATACAAATTTTTGAGCCGTTGCAAACTTCATCTATACAAATCGTTTATTAAAAGGGTAATTCAGCAGGATCGTTTTTTATAAACGGGTGCAAAATAATAACTGCCGCGCTTTATATGCGTTTAATTTTTTTTGAAAATTTTTAATATGAAAAGATCGATATAATGCATTGCCTAACTGTTCCTGATCAAACCAATACCAGGTATTATTGTGGCAACAACAAGCACAAGAATGCCTGTATATAAAATGAAGATGTATTTATTGGGTTTGACACGATCCTTACCAGCAGCCGCTGCAAAAAAATCCACCGCTTACTAAAATAGCTGCGGCAGTAAAACCATCTCTCACTATCCACTCAGCAATATTACCGAGCGCGGCATTATCTGTGAGTATTTGTGCAATCAATGCAAGGATTACTAATACGCCTGCATGTGCATGTCCCGCCCTGAACATTGATTTTTGAAAACTCGTTAATGCCTGGCCTTGCATGCCGGATAATATCTTCAACAAAAAGAATCCACCGTATTGAATAGTTGGCACTGTAAGTAAAATGATGCCACAGATTTGTCTTGTAACAGGATTCATAATTTTAGTTTGAATAATTCATACTAAAGTACACACACCTGCAGCAAGTGCTATTACCAAAGATTATTTTTTTGTGACTTTTCTGAAGTGCTTGCACTATTAAACCCGTAAGAAGACTTTCTTTCGATACATGAAATACAGGAACGCCCATTTTACCAATACAAAAGTTATAGCAAGTATTACATCATTCCACGGGTTGCTGAAAAGTTGGCCAAGCCATCCGAAAAATGCAGTGTTGGAATAATTCCAGTTTATAAAATGGCCCGACATATAAATGAGAATGGAATTCATTCCAATTACTTTAAAAAAGAACGCCCATTTTTTATAACCTTTCACATCAACGATGTAATAAAAAATGGAAAGCAATATCAAACTATAACCACCAACATTCATCACAAAAGAACTTGTCCATAAATTTTTATTGATGGGAAAATCAAGATTCCATAACTGTGCGATCAACAGGAAAATGATACCTGCAACAAACATGTATACAGATTTTTTTGCGCCGCTGAATGTTGTGTTATTCTTTAAAAAAGTTCCGGTTAAAATTCCAAGTAACCCTGTCCCGATTGCGGGAATGGTTGACATCAATCCTTCAGGATCATGAATGCCCAGGTACAATTTACCGGGCAATATAGAACGATCAACATATGATGCAAAATTTCCCTGCATGGTAAGATCGCCCGGAGCAAATCCAGGTGCTGAAGTAAACTTCAATAACAACCAATAACCAATAAGCAAAGCTGCAAACCAAATTATCTGTGCGCGTTCTTTACTGTACAAATAAATAATGTTGGCAAACATCTATGCAAGCCCGATGCGGCCCAGCACGCTTCCAAAACGTATATCGGAAATGGGTTGAATTTTTAAACCATTGTTATAAATAATGCCAAGCAATACCAATATTAAACCGCGTTTTATTACACGCCATAAAACTTCGCTGCGGCTTTTGCCTTTTTCCATTTCGCGGCCTGTTGAATATGGTGTTGCAACACCGGCAATAAAAAGAAACAAAGGAAAAATAAGATCGTAAAAATGAAAGCCATTCCATGCAGGGTGTGTAAGCTGTGTTGAAAACCCCTGCCAGAAAGAATTGCCTGTAGCAGTTGCCATTGTATGCACAATTTCTTCGGCGCCCATTATCCAGAACATATCGAAACCACGCAATGCATCTAAAGAATACAGTCGCTGCGGAGCATCTTTTATTGAATGTGGTTGAATAAGAATATCGCTTGCAGCAGCAGTTTTTATTTTAGTCATATCGAAAGCAATGTTGAATAATAAAATTATAGAATAACTGTTGGTTATACTATTAAGCAAAAAAATTATTTCCGCTTTTGTCTCTTGATAACAAATTATTTTAGCTCATGGTCGCAAGGCCTCGCTCATACAACGGCGCTGCCTGCGCTTCTTTGCAGCAATATGGCTTTGCCATTGCCGCAATTCCGACTATGTCGGAACCGAACCACAGGAGGCACATAACGCATGAACTGGTGTAATATGTTTAACACGCTGATTGTTACTTTAACCGACTTAAAGATATTGCTACCAGAAGCTGCTCAATAATGTACAGCTCAAGTGTTGCGACCAAGGAACGATGCCATTTGTTCATTAGTTGGTAACCAAAATAATTCAAGCAGCTTAATTAAAGGTAATTATCGCTTTACCAATTTGGTTTCGGTAATATTTTGTTCCGTTATCAAACGCATGGTATAAGTTCCGGGCAACAATGCACTAATGTTTACAGCAGCGACTCCTGCAATAACTTTTTTATTGATAAGAATATTGCCGGACAAATTTGCGATCTGCAATACGCCGTTTAAAGGAATTTTTACATTGATTGAATTGTATGCAGGATTGGGAGAAAACTGCAACGCATTATTTGCTGCAGCAAGCGTATAAAACCCTTCATACCCAATTGAGTTGTCTAAAGCAGTTTCGCCGTTTGCGGAATCCGCAGAAGTAATATGGTAATCGTATAAAGTAGAAGGCTGCAAATGATTTACCTGCATGAAATCTACATTACCATCAGTGTTGCGTTTATACCATTTTGTGGTTCCGTCTAAACGCATTTTCACTATATAATACTTAACGCAGGCAAGTTTGATCCATGTAAGGGTTACTGAATGATCGGTAAGATTAGAAATGCCGGAATTAGTAACAGGTGAAACAAGCGGTGTTGATTCGCTTATAACGCTGTCTGAATTAATGATGGCCGAAGCAGAATACAAACCATTCGGAAGATTAAAAAAACTTGCAAGCCCCATTCCATTGCTTATAACATCTTCATAAAAGATTCCATACCGGTACAGATGCACAGTGTATGGCGGTGTGCCTCCAAAACACCTGTAACTTATAAAATTTCCGTTCACACAGGATTGCTGAATGGTTGTGTGCACAACCTTTATTGAATCCTGTGCTGATAATGTGTAAGAAATTAATGAGGCTAGCAAAAAAATAAAAGCTGCAGCATGTGTAGATTTTTTCATATGTTAGATTTTAATACAATAAATCTAATTCATGTTTATAAAACTGCACACTTTTTTGATAAATGCAATTTTGCATTATTAAAATTGCATCAACATAATTTTATTATAACTTAATACAGGAAAGCATCAACTGCTATATCTTCACAGCCTAAACAGAAGCAAGCCCCCGGAGAAAGATACCAGTGCTGTTTAATACTCCACCATCATTTTGCATTTTTTCATTTTAAAAAATAAAACCAATGAATGAATCATCTTTCAAGGGCGCAGGCGACTTAAATATAGCCACACGCTCATGGCATCCCGAAGCCGGCGCAGCACGCGGCGTAGTTGTAATCGTTCCCGGGTTTAATTCGCACAGCGGATATTATGAATGGGTTGCAGAACAGTTAACCGCAGACGGACTCGCTGTTTACTCAATTGATCTGCGCGGCCGCGGTAAATCTGATGGCGAACGTTTTTATGTTCAGAATTTTGATGATTATGTAAACGATGTTGCTTCTTTTGTTTCAATTGTAAAAACAAATGAACCTGGTTTGCCTGTGTTTATGTTAGGACATAGCGCCGGCGGCGTTGTTGCATGCAATTATACATTGGATAACCAGGAAGAACTTGCAGGACTTATCTGCGAGAGTTTTGCTTACCAGGTTCCTGCGCCTGATTTTGCAATCGCTGTGTTGAAAGGTATAAGCCATATTGCACCGCATGCACATGTATTGAAACTGCATAACAAAGATTTTTCACGCGATGCGAAATCAGTTGAAATCATGGACAATGATCCGTTAATAGAAAATGAAACGCAGCCATCACAAACTATTGCAGCAATGGTGCATGCTGATGAAAGGCTTAAAAAAGATTTTGCGCAATTCACTTTGCCATTGTTAATTCTTCATGGTACAAATGACAAAGCAACAAGGCCGAGTGGCAGTCAATATTTTTATGACAACGCAAGTTCAACAGATAAAACATTGAAGTTGTATGAAGGCCATTATCATGATCTGTTGAATGATCTTGAGAAAGAAGTTGTAATAGCCGATATTAAAAACTGGCTTGATGCACATCTTGCAAAAGCATAATAACGAAATAAATTTTAAATTACACATCGTCTTCATCAAACAGAAGGCGATGTGTTGTTTTGAGCGTACATCAATATCAGTATTGATATTTGGTTTCAATAGCAAAAACATTGTTCCAGTCTGCACAACTGTTTAATGCAGCTTCTGTAAAATAGCCAAAGCCTTTTTCACCCCAATCTTTGCCCCATGAATTTGCAAATTTTATCCTGTCTTTTACAAGATCAACATGTGTTATTATGATTACATGGCCGCCTATAACTTGTTCATTAGGTTTAAAAGGAGTAAGCATGAATCCTTCCTGCTCATTTGCTTTATTGTGCATGAAGTTTTGATAAACAGTAATGCCCGCAATAACAGGCCTGTTAGCATTCAGGTGCCGTATCATGTCGTCAAGAGAATCTACAGGATATCTTTTTAACGTGCCTGATGAAACAACTATATTTTGTTTTTGTTGATTAGATGAATTACGTTTTGATTTTGCTTTCCATTTGGTGAACTTAACACCAAACTGTTCTGCTGCATATAATCCGGATAATATAAATGCGCCTTCTTCATACTTCAGTTTTGATACGTAAAGAATGTTATCATCTAATTCTTTGAAGTCGATTACAGCAGTAACCCCATGTGAAGCAAGCAGGTTTCCTTCCATTGAATTCTTTAAAGCCTGTGCTACTATTCTGCCATTATTTAAACTGATGATTTTTATAAATGGTGAAAGATCTACGCTCGTTAAAAGGTTAAGCGTTCTTTCAATTTCATTCAACACTCGTTCAGCGCTTTTATCATATTCATAAGAAAAGAAATCAATCGCATTCAGTTTCGTCATTTCTTTCAGATCTGGTGGAAGATCTTTTGTATCCGGCATCTGCACTTTATCAATCAGTACAGGAATTATTTTTATTGATTTGTTCTGCAATGCTTCAGCCAGTTCAAGCCGTACATGATCGCCTTCATTTTTAATTCTTACTC
>JABDFS010000096.1 GCA_013286425.1 Bacteroidota bacterium | reverse complement strand
TTCAAAAATGCGTTTGCCGCAACTGCAGGTCCAGTTCCAGATTTCGCCGGGACCTTCTTTTGCAATATGCCCTTTAAGCATTGCCAATTCACCAACAGAAACTGTTTGCGTTGATTTGGATAAGATGTTTTCGAGCAACGTTGAGCCGGAACGCCTGTCTGAAATAATGTAAATAACAGTTACTTTGTCTTGCATGGGATATGCCCAAAGATATTCGTCAATTTGTAAATAAGGCAGATAAATTTCTTGCCGCAACAAAAATTTAATACGTTTACCTTTTTCGTATGGAACCAAAAACAATAATAGCAGTAAAAGACCTTGTAAAGAATTACGGAGATTTTAAAGCTGTTAAAGGAATAAGCTTTGAAGTTTTTGAAGGTGAGATTTTTGGTTTGCTCGGCCCGAATGGCGCCGGAAAATCTACAACACTGGAAATTATTGAAACTTTACGCGGGAAAACTTCAGGCGAAATAATGGTAGATGGTTTTAATCTTGATCAATCGCCAAATGAAATAAAGAAGATAATCGGTGTACAGTTGCAAACCTCCGGTTATTACCCGGGATTAAATCTTACAGAATTGATTCATCTTTTTGCAGGACTATATAATGAGCATGTGAATGCGATAGAACTGTTAGATACAGTAAACCTGCGCGATAAAGCAAAGGCAAAATTCAAGGAGCTTAGTGGCGGACAAAAGCAACGCTTCTCTATTGCAACAACCCTTATAAACAAGCCTAAAATAATTTTCCTGGATGAACCTACAACAGGCCTTGATCCGCAGGCACGCCGCAATCTTTGGGACCTGATAAAAGAAATTCGCAGCAAAGGCACTACCGTTATCATTACCACACATTATATGGATGAAGCCGAAATATTGTGCGATCGTGTTGCAATCATTGATTCGGGAAATATTATTGCAAAGGCTTCTCCGGATAAATTGATTGATGAATTGGTAGCCTCAGGATTTGAAAAACCAAAAGAGGTAAAACAGGCTAACCTTGAAGATGTGTTCATTCATCTTACGGGAAAACATTTGAGGGAGGAATAATCCCCTTACCGACCCTTCTCCACAGGCGCAGAAAAGTTTCATGTTCGTCATCTGCCGTATACCCGCATCTTTTTAAACTTTAATTCAGAACAACACCTTCTGAAAATTATGAAATAATTCATTCTTCGCAACCAACTGGCAGAACCTTACTATAGTTCGGCGAGTCTCTTGTTCAGGAGATACCTAAGAGCTCATTTCTACGAAATATAGCCGTTATAACTTCGATAGTTGTTCGATGCAATAAATCGAACAACCATCGAACAACTATCGAAGAAGTATCGAACAACTATCGAACAAATGAGCTTGTTGGTATATGTGTCTTATACTGTCTTATCCTCGTGGGTACAAAGCAGGTTCGTGATACTTTTACAGGCGTTATTTATACAGCAGTTTAAATAAAACTGTATTTTTAAAGTATGACAGTTTTTGCTTTATACAATCTTAAAGGTGGTGTGGGTAAAACAGCGGCTGCAATTAACCTGGCTTATCTTGCCGCAGCAGACGGATATAAAACACTTGTTTGGGATCTTGATCCGCAGGGTTCTTCTTCATATTACCTTAATGTAAAATCAAACAATAAGAACGAGACAAAAAAAGTATTTGAAGAAGAGCTTGCTGTAAAAGATGTGGTGCAGGGTTCGCTGTTTGAAAACCTATGGGTAATTCCCGCTGATATTTCTGCAAGGCATACAGATGCTTTATTAAGCGGGCACAAACACAGTAAGAAAAAACTGAAATCCTTATTAGGCGGGTTAAAAGGTTTTGATATTGTGATACTCGATTGCCCGCCGGGAATTTCCTTATTACACGAAAATATTTTTAATGCTGCCGACTGGATCTTAATGCCGAATATTCCAACAACACTTTCCATAAATTCTTTTGGAACTGTAAACGAATATTTTGAAAATAATGATTTGGATAAAAGCAAACTGAAATGTTTTTTCAGCATGGTTGATCACAGGAAAAATCTGCATCATGAAGTGATGCAGCATTTTTATAAGGATAAAATTTTCTTTAAAAATTATATCCCGTATTTAAGTGACGTTGAGAAGATGGGCATTAATCAGCAGCCATTGTTTGAATATGCGAACGGCAGTTATGCAGCGCAATGTTTTCGCGACCTGTGGCATGAAGTGAAGAAGGTCTGTTTGTAATATTAAAATTAGTAAAGTCTGAAAATATTTCCGGACTTTCGGTCTTTCCAACTTTCGGACTTAATCTAAAAATATAAATTCAATTTATGCAAAAAGAAACCACATCATGGTACAGTCCTTCGTTGAATAAAGAAATGCCAATTGCATCTTACGGTCATTATGGATTTGCTTTATTGCTGATACCAACAGCAGCAGCAGATTACCTGGAGTATGAACGTTTCCAGATGATGGATGCGCTTGCTCCGTTTATTGATTCGGGAAAAGTAAGGGTTTTCAGCATTGACAGTATAAATAAAGAAAGCTGGTTGAATAATGAAATGCTGCCTGAACATAAAGCTATTCGCCAGAATGATTTTAATAATTATGTGTTTAATGAAGTGGTGCCTTTCATTCGCAACAATACCAGCAATGATACTTTTATTTATACATGCGGCGCATCATTCGGCGCTTTGCATGCCATGAATTTATTTTTGAAAAGGCCTGACCTTATCAACGGCGCTATCAGTATGAGCGGCGTATACGATCTTACTGAATACACCAAAGGTTTTTGGGATGACCAGGTTTATTACAACAGTCCTATACATTACATTCCAAATCTAAACGATGAATGGTATCTTGATAAAATAAAAGCAAGTCATCATATTCATATTTATACAGGCAGCGGTTCGTTTGAAGATCCTGAAGCCAACCGTAGATTCTCGCAAGTCTTGTGGAATAAAGGCATCTGGCATGATCTTGATATTTGGGGACCGGATGTTAATCACGATTGGCCAACATGGAGAAGCATGTTGCCATATATTCTTCACAATAAGTTCTAAGCAGAAAGCTCTCTTATAAAAAGGGACTTTTTTTTGCAGTAAGATAACCTATGACAGAAAAGAGAAAGTTTAAATTAAACATTCCTAAACGCATAGTGCGCATAGTATTGTATGTTATCGGAAGTGTGGCAGGGTTATATGTTTTATTGTTGATTGGTATTAGTATTTATGTTTCTTCTTCCCAGGAAAAATTAATAGGATTTTTAAACGCTAAACTGAAAGAAACATTTTTAGGTGAATTAAAAGTAAATAAAGCTGATATAACAGTGTGGCGCACATTTCCTGATATCGGCATCACTTTGGAAAATGTAAGCATCAGCGATTCTTTTTATAAAAAACCTTTTTTGCAGGCGGGTGAAATAATCGGGCGCGCAGGTTTTTTAGGGCTTATCGGCAATAAGGTTAAGATAAATTCAATTACAGTAAAAGATGCTCTTATACATTCATTCACCGATGCAAACGGTTATACAAATACTTATGTTTTGCAATCGAAAAGCAAGCCTGCTAAACCTGGTAAAAAGCCTGTCGTTTTAAAAGAACTTACTTTAAAAAATGTTGTTGTAGTAATTGAAGATGGCGTTAAGAAAAAGCGCTATGCAGGAAGATTTGATGATGTTGACATTGATACACGTTTCTCTGGTTCAAAGTATAGCATAACCATGAATGGTGACCTTTTCCTGCGTGGGCTTGGCTTTAATTTTCCGCAAGGTTACTGGATGGAAAATCAGCAGTTAAGCGGTAAATGGAAACTGGAATTTGATACAAGCAATAAGGTGCTTTCAATTAATGAATCAAAGATTAAAATCAATTCGCAGCCTTTTATCATTAAAGGAAAATTCGATTTTAAACAGGCACAATTTAATATCAATGCAGCAACAAAAGAGATTAATTACACTGCAGCATTAAGTGTATTAAAGCCAAAAACAAGAGCAAAACTTTCAACCATGAATCTTACAGAGCCGGTTGATGTTACTGCATTGGTAAGTGGTTCTTTGGATAAGAAAGGAGATCCGTCTGTACATGTTGATTTTAAAACAGAGAATAACAATATAACAACGCCGGTGATCAATTTGAACAACTGTAATTTTTCAGGCGCTTACGTTAACCAGTTAAATCCGGGTATACAACCGGATGATTCAAATTCAACAATTATCATCACAGGCTTTACAAGTAAATGGGGTGATATACAATTAAACACACCTAAGATTGTTGTAACCAAGTTAACAAAACCTAATATTAAGTTTGAATTTTATTCGCAATGCACATTGCCGCAACTGGATGAAGCGCTTGGTTCTGCTACATTGAGTTTTGTTGAAGGCAATGCAAAATTATACCTCGCTTATAACGGCCCTCTTGTTCCTGATCCTTATCTTTTAAATCTTTTAAATGCAGAGATAGAAATTGAAAATGGTAAAGTAGATTATCTGCCACGCGATATAACTTTTTCAGATTGTAATGGAAAGTTGTACATAATAGGCAACAATCTTACTATGCATAATTTTAAGTGCGATGTAAATGAAAATCACTTCACCATAGACCTCGACGGAAAAAATTTGAACAGGCTGTCTGACAAAGAACCGGGCAAAGCAAACATTAACTGTAACGTATATTCTCCTGATATTGATATATCAGGTTTCAGATCAATGTTTGGAAAGGCAAGAACTTCATCCAAAAAGAAAAAAAGTTTTATTACAACTTTTAATGCGGTTGATGATGCAATGGAGAACGGCGCTGTAAGTGTTAATCTTAAAGCACAACAATTATCGCTTGATAAATTCAAAGCAAGTAATGTTGTTGCTGCTTTAACTTTTAACGGCGATAATTGGGAAATTCAAAAAGCATATATGCAGCATGCTGATGGCAGCCTTGATCTTAGCGCAAAAGTGCATCATGTTGATAATACTTTAAGCCAGGCAAACCTTCAATTGAACGTGCAGCATATGAATGTGCGAAAGCTTTTTTATGCCTTTAATAACTTCGGGCAAACATCACTTACTTATGCCAATTTAAACGGTGTATTAACTGCAAAAGCAAATATTGCCGCCAGCATAAGCAAAGCAGGAAAACTTATTCCGGCTACAATGAATGGCAAGATGCAGTTCCTGCTTAAAGATGCTTCGCTTATTAATTTCAAACCTTTATTGGGTTTGCAGAAATATGTTTTCAAAAACCGCGATCTCAACAATATTCAGTTTACAGAATTGGCAGATACATTCGATATAAAGAATGGCGATATTTATATTCATCGTATGCCTGTTATTTCTTCTGCCTTGGTTATGTATATAGAAGGCGTTTATAGTTTTTCAAACAGAACTGATATTTTAATACAGGTTCCTTTTTCAAGCCTTAAAAGCAGCCCTGATGATTTCAGAAATATTGATAAAAATGCCAAGCCCGGAAAGAGCGTGAACTTAAGAGCAAAAACAGGAGATGACGGACAATTAAAAATTGGCCTGGATATTTTCAATAATTACAAGAAAGAGAAAAAACACAGGGAAAAGAAAAAGCATAAGGAAGAAAATAATTAGCGGCTGTTTGAATTATTTCTTTTGGTTGCAGGCCAATGAACTCCGATGTTTTACGGTTGTGTCACTCCCTTGTGCTGCATATCATTGATCAACTCCGGTTTCCTGTTCACAGCATTTCGTTGACAGTTGGTTCAAATAAATTCTTAGTGTTTATTGCTGTATTTTTATTATTACAATTATGCTTTATGAGAACATATTTATTCATCATTATTTGCCTTGCATTTTTTTCATGCACAGAAAATAAAAACACCAGCAACAGTATAAGTGTTGCAGATTATTTTGCTCCGCAGGATAGCGGCGTTCAAACTGCAGGTGTAAAAATGATTCCCATAACAACACCGGTAGGCACATTTAAAGTCTGGACAAAAACCATCGGCAATAATCCGCGCATAAAAGTTTTGTTGTTGCATGGCGGCCCTGCTTTCACACATGAATACATGGAATGTTTTGAAAGCTTTTTCCCGCAACAGGGTTTTGAAATGATAGAGTACGATCAGTTGGGTTCTTATTACAGCGATCAGCCAACAGACAGCAGTTTATGGACGACTGATCGTTTTGTTGATGAAGTGGAACAGGTGCGCAAAGAGCTTGGTTTGAACAAAGACAATTTTTATTTATTGGGAAATTCATGGGGCGGCCTTCTTGCAATGGAATATGCATTAAAGTATCAGCAGAATTTAAAAGGATTAATCGTTTGTAATATGATGGCAAGCATTCCTGAATATGAAAAGTATAATCTTAAACTGCGCGACCAGATGCGTAAATCATTAGTTGATTCTTTGATGGCTTATGAAAATAAAGGCGCGTATGAAGATTCAACTTATCAAACATTGGTGTACAATGAATTTTATAAACAACATTTATGTCGTTTGGCAGATTGGCCTGATCCGTTGAACCGCGCATTTAAGCACCTTAATCAAACAATTTATGTTATGATGCAAGGGCCGAGTGAATTTAAAACAGGCGGGCGTTTGCTTAATTGGGATATCAGTAAAAGGCTTCCTGAGATAACTGTTCCAACATTAATGGTGGGTGCAAAATATGATACGATGGATCCTGATTATATGAACTGGATGAGCAAGCAGGTAAAACAGGGAAGATATTTGTATTGTCCTGAAGGAAGCCACCTGGCTATGTGGGACGATCAAAAACATTTTTATCCGGGCATCATCAATTTTATTCATGATGTTGATGCCGGTAATAATATTTCAAGCAGCAAATGATGTTATTGAACGATGAATATTTTATGCAACAGGCTTTGCGTGAAGCAGAGAAAGCTTTTGAAGAAGATGAAATTCCTATCGGCGCTATAATTGTTATCAGTCAAAAAATAATTGCGCGTGCGCATAACATGACGGAACAACTAAATGATTCAACTGCGCATGCAGAAATTCTTGCACTAACATCAGCATATAATTTTTTGGGAAGTAAATATTTGCCCGATGCAACTTTATATGTAACGGTTGAACCTTGTTTAATGTGTACCGGCGCTATGTATTGGAGCAAATTAAATTATGTTGTGTGGGGTGCTGATGATGAAAAGAACGGGCATCGCCGTATAACAACGCCTAACTTTCCTTTTCATCCAAAAACAAAAATAAGGACCGGTATTTTAAAGGAAGAATGTGCAGCATTAATGAAAACTTTTTTTCAGCAAAAAAGATAAATGAGAAGTATAAACAGGTGTTTAATATTGACAATTATTTTAAGCTTTTTAATTCTTATAGGAGCAGGGGAAGGAAAAATAATTTTAGGCCTTGTAGAGGTGCTTGCACCTATTGAATTTTTTAAAAGAGATACAAACTTTTCTTTCGCAGGAACTACAGATGATAAAGCGTTTTCATCTGCTATTTTAGCATTGGCTGGCCAAATAATTTTAATTATTGCTTGCTTAACAAAAAAGTATCTTCTAAAAGCTATCATCTGCTATATTGGAGTTTCAATTTTGATTTTTTCAATTATTATTTTATTGATTAACTTTTCTAATTTCAATGATTATATTTTTTGGAGCGCTATTCCTTTCCTCCTTTCTTCTTTTTTTCTTTTAATCTTCACAACAAGAATGATTATTCTCATCATAAAACAATCTAAAAAATAAATTACTATTTCGATATAAGAAAGAATTAACCTGTTTTTGAATAGCTCGCATTAAATTTGTTGCCCTTAATCAAATTGTATTTCTTATATAAGGAATCAATAAATCAGAAATCTAAAAATCAATAATTATGGCATTTACATTACCTCCGCTGCCGTATGCATACGATGCATTAGAGCCGCACATAGATGAACAAACAATGAAAATTCACCACGACAAACATCACCAGGCTTATGTAGATAATTTGAATAAAGCAATTGCAGGTACTGATAACGAGAATAAATCACTCGAAGAATTAGTTGCCAGTGCAGGTAAAATTTCTCCGGCTGTGCGCAACAATGCAGGCGGCCATTGGAATCATACCTTCTTCTGGGATATTTTATCAAAAGATGGTGGTGCTCCTTCAGGCAGTTTAGCTGAAGCTATTAACAGCACATTTGGTTCTTTTGATGAATTCAAAACAAAATTCAATGCTGCGGGTGTTGGCCGGTTTGGAAGCGGTTGGGTTTGGTTAATAAGCCGTGAAGGAAGGATTGAAATTACTTCAACACCAAACCAGGATAATCCTTTAATGGATGTAGCAGACGTAAAAGGCACACCAATTCTCGGCGTTGATGTTTGGGAACATGCGTATTATTTAAAGTATCAGAACAAACGCCCCGATTATTTAGGTGCGATCTGGAGTGTGATCAACTGGAAAAAAGTTCAGGAAAATTTTGATAGCGCTAAATAAGTATATAAGCGCTTATATAATTTATGAAAGTCCCGCTTTGTTGCGGGATTTTTATTTACACAAGTTTGTTATCGATAGCTTTCTTTACAGCTTCTGTTGCAGAATGTACATGTAGTTTCTCATATATTTTTTTGAAATGGCCATTGACCGTATGCCAGCTTATGTTGGCTGCTTCAGCAATCATTTTATAACTCATGCCTTTTACAAGCAATGATAAAATTTCCAGTTCACGTTCACTTAACTGAAACTTATTTTGCTTGGCTGCTGCAGGTTGTTCATGATACATTTCCAGTACTTTTCGTGCCACGATAGGCGTCATTGGTGCGCCGCCTTCCAACACTTCACGAATACCTTCAATTAATTTTTGTGATGGTGTCTTCTTTAAAAAATATCCATGTGCACCGGCGCGTATTGCTTGGAAGATTTTTTCATCATCTTCAAACACAGTTTGCATAATAATGTGCACATTCGGTGCGTGCTGGCGAATTAATTTCAATCCTTCAATACCATTTACTTTCGGCATATCAATATCCATCAATACAACATCTGGTTTTGCTTCATGCACTTCAGCAACTACGTGTTCACAATTTTCATGAATGCCTGCACATTCCATGTCTGCAGTATGTTCAAGCAAAAGCTGCAAAGCCTCCTGTCTTGCCTTATTGTCTTCATATACCAACACTCTTATCATGCTGCGAATGTAGTTTGCAAAATAACTTTATTAAACACCTAATATAAGGGGGTTGGCCCATCCCCAAAGGGAGTAATAAAAATTCCTGTTTATACTTTGAACTTTAATTCAATACATGTTCCATTGCCAATAGAAGATGTTGTAGAAAGTTTGCCATTCATTGCTTCCGCGCGTGTTTGCATGTTGCTTAAGCCGTTACCGGTTGTAATGATATTTGTATCAAAACCTCTCCCATCATCTTTTATAATGAGTGAAATATTTTTTTGATGCGCCTGCATTTGAATCCACACATTTTTTGCATCAGCATATTTAGCACTGTTGTTCAACGCTTCTTTATAAATGAGCCAGAGATTTCTTCTTTCATTCATGCCCAGTTTTATATTGTTTAGTTGCTCATCAATCTCAAAATGTAATGTATATTTTTTTGCTTCACTTAATTCTGCTGCCAGTTCCCTCATGCGGATAATAATATTTTCAAAACGATCATTATGCGCATTTATCATCCACACAATATCACTCATTGCCTCCATGCTTTCCTGTGTGTAATTGCTGATCTTATTAATTAAAGAAGATACAGGTTGACCTTCAGATTGTTCTCTTGCCACATCACTAAAAATAGAAATGCTGCTTAAACTGCTGCCAATCTCATCATGCAGATCGCTGGCGATTTTATTTCTTATTGCCTGCATTTTTAAAGCCTGCTGCAAACGGTAACGGTAAAAACCATAGATGACTGCTGTAATCAACGCAGCCATTAAAGTGCGGAACCACCATGTCATATACCATGGTGGAAGAATTATAAGCTGAATAGAAGCGCCGTTTTCATTCCACACTCCATCACTGTTGCTACCCTTAACATGAAAAGTGTATGTTCCCGGATCAAGGTTGGTGTACGTTGCAGAATGCACAATACCTGATTGTATCCAGCTTTTATCAAAGCCTTCCATTTTATATTGATATAAATTTTTAGAAGGCCGTGTAAAGTCCATTGCCGCAAAATCAAATGAAAGCATATTATCACTATAATTCACCTTTATTTTTTTTGTCATTTCAATGGGCTGTGATAATAATTTTTTATCATCATAAATGGTGATAGAGCGGTTGCCGATCTTAAAATCTGTGATCACAATGTTTGGCGGTAAATTATTTATGCGCAGTTCTTTTGGATTGAAATAATTAAAACCATTTACACCACCAAAATACAGCGTTCCATCTTTTGTTTTGCAATAAGCATAGCGGTTAAATTCATTGCTTTGCAAACCGTCTTTTGCTTCATAATTCTGAAAAGCCTTTTTGATAATATTAAACATGCTTAAGCCTTTATTGGTACTCATCCACAGGTTATCATCATCGCTCAATATGCCATATATAACATCGTTTGGCAAACCATTTTTCATGGTATAATGTTCAAAGTTTTCTGTGGTGATGTCAAACCTGTTAAGGCCACCGCCGTTCGTTCCGATCCATAAATATTTTTCAGGATGTAAAGGATCTGCGCAAAGCGAAAAAATAATATCAGAGCTTAGGGAATTATCTTTTGAAGGATCATTTTTGAATTGATTCCATGTGTTTGCTGTTACATTAAATTTTATAAGCCCGGCTGTTGAACCTATCCATACTATACTATCGTTTTGCTGGTAGACTGTTTGTATCAGCGTGTAGTAATTATTGGTGTTTGTAACAGGTAATTTGTAAGCGGCAATTTTTTTATGATCAGTGTTGTAACAAAAAAGTGAATCATTAAGCCCGATCCATATTTTTTTATCAATGCCTTCATATACCGGGAAGTAAAATGTTTTTTTAGAAGGATTGATAAAGCTCTTTGCATTTTCATTATAAACGGTGAGTGGATAATAATCATACAGCAACCAGTAATTTCCTGTTGCATCTTGTTTCGCAGCATATAAAATACTGCCGTTTAGTAAATTTTTATTTGATGTATCAGGTATAAATCCTGTGTATTTTTCAAGGGACTTATCAAATGAATAAGCGAATCTTTTTTGCTTGATAACTAAAACACTTTGATCGTTATTTACAGCTAACCCATTGATACTTTCATTATCAACGTGATGAAATTTTTCTGCCCTTGCATTATATTTTAAAAGGCCATAACCTTTTGTCCCGATCCAAATATTTCCACTCCTGTCTTTATAAAGATAAGAAGCATGATCAAGCATTTGCGCCTGGTGCCCATCATTGGATGAAAGCCTGTATGCAGTGCGCAGTTTTGTATCGTATAAAATGATTCTTTCGTTTTCTATAATCCATATCAATCCGGATTTATCAAGAAGAGAGCAATAACCATACATGGTTGAAGCATTGAGGTAGCCGGGAAGCTCCTGCCAGCTATTATTTTTTTCATCGTATCGCAGCAGGTTATTTGATAATAGCACATACACATAATGATTGATTGAATCATATACAAAAGAATTTACCTGCCTGCTGATAACAGGCTTATCTTTAAAATATGCGTTAATAAACGAAATGTTTGTATGTGTTATCTTTCCGTTGTTTATGGTACGTGCATACACTGAATCATTAAACGGTGAAACCCATATCTGATCTTTGGCTATAGCAAATATTTTGCAGAATACCCTGTCATCAATCAATGTAAACAGGAACGACTCTTTACCGTTTTTATCTTTAACGGTGCTCATAATTTTCAGGCCATTATCGGTAGCTACGTACAGGTTTCCATCCAGGTCTTCTTTCAAATCAAGAATGTTATTGCTGCCATTACCCTGTTTACTTTTTTCATTAAATGAAAAATGTGTAAAGGTTCCGGTTGCCCGATCAAAAAGATTCAACATTGCATCTGCTGTTGCTACCCATAACCTGTTATGTGAGTCTTCAAAAATGTGTATGACAAAATTATCAGAGAGAGAATTTTTATCTTTTACATCATGGCGATAAACAACAAAATGATATCCGTCATACCGGTTCAGGCCATCCTTTGTTGCAATCCACATAAAGCCTGCGCGATCCTGCGTAATGCATGTAACCATACCTTGCGAAAGGCCGTCATCGATGGTAAGTGCTTCGAGTGAAAATGTTTTAAGCGGATAGTTTTGAGCAACTGCAAAACAGCAGGCAAAAGAAAATAAGGTAGCAAGCAGTTGTTTCATGAATATTACTTCGCAATAAAAATATTTGTTTTTTCAGCAGTTAAAATCGTTTTAATCATCCCCTAACATTAGAAATTGTGTACAGTCGCAATATTTTTTTATGAAAAGTAAGTTACCGGTTATACTGCATTTGGTTATTCTTAAAAGTAAAAAGCCATTAGTGCAACAATAATTACCTGTAATAAGAGCTACTGTATATACACATGTTTACTTCTTTTCACCTTTTCAGCAAGTGCTCTGTAAAGCAACTTCTGGGTTTCACACAAATATCTGCAAATACATTTCTTCGATATAACTTCCTGGTAAATACTTGATAGGTAATAAAGACATACAATGACCGGTACAGTCCACAAGTATACTCTATCATTTCTTTTAATAAACGGTAGCAAACGCCTTTCAATTTTTACCTTTATTCAGTTCTGTGTAATTATTTATCAA
>JABDFS010000095.1 GCA_013286425.1 Bacteroidota bacterium | reverse complement strand
TTAGTTTACAAAAAAAATAGAAAGTTTAGCAGCACATTCATACCTTTTATCAACTGCAAAAAGAAAAAGAAGTTGCCCTTCGGGAGTGTTACAGGCCTTATTTTTATTTATGCTGCTGAAAGAAGAAATGCACTTTAGCGATGTGGTTGTTGAACATATAGATGATCAGCAATTTAAAAACAACGATGTAAGACTTAATGTATTACGGCTTGATAAAATTCATCCTGTTGTAAGCGGTAACAAATGGTTTAAATTAAAATATTACCTGCAACAGGCAGTTGAAGAAAAGTATGCATCTGTTGCAACATTCGGCGGCGCATTTTCAAATCATATTCTCGCTGCAGCTTATGCCTGCAATAAACTGCATATAAAAAGTATCGGCTTTATCCGCGGCGAGGAACCGCAACATTACTCTCAAACATTACTTGATGCACAGGCGCTGGGAATGCAGCTTGAATTTGTATCGAGAGAAGCGTATCAAAACAAAAGGGAAATCATACAGTCAAATGATGAATTATATTTTATTCCTGAAGGAGGCTACGGTTCAACCGGTGTTAAAGGAGCAAAAGAAATTACGCAGTTAGTCACTGATCTTTCAACATATAATTATATTGTTTGCGCTGTGGGAACAGGCACTATGCTTTCCGGAATTATACTAAATGCTTTTCCACAACAGGAATGCATTGGGATAAGCGTGATGAAAAACAATTTAAGCCTTCAGGAAGAAATAAATTCTTTACTCAATAGTAAGGACCGGGGGAAGTTTAAGCTTTTGCATAACTATCATTTTGGAGGATATGCAAAGCACACAACAGCATTAATTGACTTCATGAATTACATGTGGGCAGAACATTACTTACCGCTGGATTTTGTTTATACAGCTAAAGCTTTATTCGCCGTGTATGACCTGCTGAAAAAAAAATACTTTAAGCCCACCTCAAAAATCCTTTTTATTCATAGCGGCGGTTTACAGGGAAACCGTTCCTTAAAGAAAAGAACGTTGTAATATGAATGAACTGATTTACCTGGTAGCTTATTTCTACGAAACATTATCGCTATTTATTTGGTATTTCTTCGGTCCTATGGAGCGACCAAGTACCGACCAAGTACCGAACAAGTACCGAACAACGACCGAACAAATGAGCTTACAGGTACGGCTGTCTTATGCTAAAAAAATTCTCCTCATACAAACAAAAAACCGGCCTGTGGCCGGTTCAATCACCTTACAAATCGATGCAGATCTAATTATTTTTTATTACAGCCAAATATTCCTGTAAAGTGATCTTACCTATATAAAGTTGGCTATACAAATAATTTACATCTACTGTTGATTCGTTGTTGAATTCTGGTTTGCTGTTTTCAACAAACAAGTTTTTAATCTGTTTCATGTTCGGGTATTTAGTAACGTGTAATTAATACACATTAATACTCAAACAGCGAAAAGGTAACCTGCTTATACGTTAACATTACTCAGGGATCTTGCCTTCTTCTTTCTTGATTTGTATATCTTTTGCATCGTTTTCTTCTGCGGCTTTTTCTATCTTATGCATTAATGAAGACAATGGCCCGCGCATATGTTCCTGTGGATCTGTTGTATCAACAGTACCCGGATCAGATTTTATAGCAGCATCCTGATTAGTTTTATCAGTCTTGCTGGGTTCTATTTTTTCTTCTGCCATAACAAGGTTTATTATTTATTAAACAAACTTTCTGCCATCATTTCCAAATAAAAAATTTCCTCTTGTAAAAGCATAAAATTTATAATCATCACTCAATTCAAGTGCATTAAACATATTTTTTATTTGTATAAATTGTTGTTAGATTTATTGCCTGATCTTAATCAAAAACTAAAACAACTTTATGAGACTATTAATGTATGCAGCTATAGCTGTAACGGTTATTTCCTGTAATCAAAAGCCTTCATCATCTGCAGTAACAGCAGTGCCTGATATAACAGCTGAAAATTTAAAAGGTAAAGTGCAACAGGTTGAAACCAATACTTATCTTATTGACAGTGCCACCGGGCAAAAAGGAAAACTTGAAAGTACAAACGTTGAGAAATATGACGACAGCGGTTACACAGTTTATTACAGCACTTATACTGCCCAAGACAGTGTTACTATGCTTACCACTTATGAACATGATGCCAACGGTTATCTTACTACAGAAACTACTACAAAAAATGGAAAGCCTTCATCTTCTATGAAGATCACAGTTGATAATACAGGTAAGTACACTGCTGCAGTTTCGTACGATTCAACAGGCAAACAAGACACGTATTATGACAGCATTGCCTCAAATAATTATGGTGAAGTATTATCCGGTAGAGGACATCATACAGATAGTTCATTGAAGATGACTTTCATTAATAACTTCGACAGTGTCTATTATGTGGGCGGAGAAAGTAAAGACAGCCTTGGTAAGCTCACATACTCTTCCGATGTAAAGTTGAACGATAAAAAAGATCCGCAACAGATGGATGAAACAACCGTAACAAAAGACTCTTCAACAAAAAAGACTACCGTTTATACCTACAATACCTCGGATAATAATGGCAACTGGATATTGCAAACAATCACAGAAAATGGTAAGCCTAAAAAAATAGTTGAACGCAGCATTACGTATAATTAACATATCTTAACGTGAGTTCGGTTTAAGATTAATTAGAAATCGTCATTTCGAAGGAGCATTACAAAATCATTTCTTTTACCCAAATCATTTATGCGACTGAAAAATCTCCGGAAATTGAAGCTGTGAACCAAAATGAGTATTTATCTGTTTTAATGGCGCACCTGGCTTATTAAACAACATTAATGACTGGAGATTTCTCCTTCGTCGAAAGGACGTTCGAAGCACTTTATATTTTTACAGTCATCTTTAATTTATAATATTCCAATTTAATTTCCTTATCCCGAACTCACATTATCTTGGATCAATTTATAAGCCTGTTGTAATTATGCAACAGGCTTTTTTATTACCGGCATAGAATTTTCGGTTCCCTGTACGCATTCGACTTCTCTCGTTTATATTTGACTGTTTAAAAGATTGCACACATGAAAAAGATCTGCCTGTTTATTTCTGCATTGCTATTTATTTCAATACTATCATTTGCTCAAACAACTTATCAGCAGGATGTAAAGATGAATAAGTTCATCAGCGACCTGATGAGTAAAATGACATTGGATGAAAAGATAGGCCAGTTGAATCTTGTAACACCCGGCGGCGCTGTTACCGGTTCTGTAGTCAGCAGTGATGTTGACAACAAGATCCGCAATGGCCAGGTTGGTGGTTTGTTTGGTATAAACGGGCCGGATAAAATTCGACAGGCACAAGACATTGCTGTAAAAAATTCACGGTTGCATATTCCTTTGTTTTTTGGATTGGATGTTATTCATGGCCACAGAACAATTTTCCCTATTCCGCTTGGTTTATCATGTTCATGGGATATGCCGATGATCCAGAACACAGCGCACATTGCAGCAACAGAAGCCGCAGCAGATGGATTGAACTGGGTATATTCCCCAATGGTTGATATTGCCCGCGATCCGCGCTGGGGGCGTATTGCAGAAGGTGCCGGCGAAGACCCATATCTCGGTTCACAGATCGCAACGGCAATGGTGCGTGGTTACCAGGGCAATGATCTTACTGCAAACAATACCGTGATGGCTTGCGTAAAACATTATGCATTGTATGGCGCCGCAGAAGCAGGCCGCGATTACAATACAGTTGACATGAGCCGTATAAAAATGTATCAATATTATTTGCCACCGTATAAAGCTGCTGTTGATGCAGGTGTGGGAAGTGTGATGAGTTCTTTTAATGAAGTGGATGGTATTCCCGCAACAGGCAATAAATTTTTGTTGACGGATGTGTTGCGTACCCAATGGGGTTTTAAAGGTTTTGTGGTGAGTGATTATACATCTCTGAGCGAAATGATCAATCATGGAACCGGCGATCTGCAAACTGTTTCAGCAAATGCATTAAAAGCAGGGTTGGATATGGATATGGTGGCTGAAGGTTTTCTTAATACATTAAAAAAATCTTTACAGGAAGGCAAGGTTACGCAAAAGCAGGTTGATGATGCCTGCAGAAGAATACTGGAAGCAAAATATAAAATGGGTTTGTTTGACGATGCTTACCGCCATTGCGATGCACAGCGTGCATCAGCAGCGATCTTAACAGACAGCAACCGCATGGCTTCACGCATGGCGGCTGAACATTCATTTGTGTTGTTAAAGAACAGCAATAACGTTCTTCCGTTAAAAAAATCAGGAACAATTGCATTGGTCGGCCCGCTTGCAGATAATCAGAGAAATATGCTGGGCACATGGAATATCCGCGGTGAATACAGCGAAGACATAACCGTTGCACAAGGCATAAAAAATATTGCAGGTAATGATGTCAATGTGCTGTATGCAAGAGGTGCAAACATCAGTGATGACTCAATGACGATTGCAAATACAAACACGCTTGGAAAAGAAATTGATGTTGACAGCCGCACACCGCAGCAAATGATTGATGAAGCGGTTGCTGCTGCAAACAAAGCAGATGTTGTTGTGGCATGTTTGGGTGAAGCCGCAGACATGACAGGTGAAGCAAGCAGTATGAGCAATATCAGTTTGCAGCAAAGCCAGGAGAATTTATTACAGGCATTGATAGCAACAGGCAAACCTGTTGTAGTTGTTTTATTCAATGGAAGGCCGATGACTTTGCCCTGGGAAAATAAAAACGCAACAGCGATGTTGGATGTCTGGTTCCCCGGAACAGAAGCCGGCAATGCCATTGCAGATGTGTTGTTTGGTAATTATAATCCTTCAGGGAAATTATCAACGAGCTTTCCGCAGAATGTTGGACAGATACCGATTTATTACAATCATAAAAACACGGGCAGGCCTTTACATGATGGTGACGGGCATAAATTCAAATCAGATTACCTGGATGTAACCAATGAGCCTTTATATCCTTTTGGTTATGGATTGAGTTATACCAGTTTTTCATACAGCGATCCTGTGCTGAGCAAAACAACTATCAGTGGCACTGAAGGTTTAACAGCAACTGTTACGGTTACCAACACAGGCAATTACGACGGAGAGGAAGTTGTGCAATTATACCTGCATGAAAAATATGCAAGCATTACACCGGCAGTAAAACAATTGAAAGGTTTTCAGAAAATATTTTTAAAGAAAGGCGAAAGCAAACAGGTTGTGTTCAATATCAATCATAGTGATTTGATGTTTTATAACAGTGATTTAAAACTGGTTGCAGAACCCGGCGATTTTGATGTGATGACCGGTGGCGATTCAAGAGATGTGAAGACAGCAAGTTTTACGTTGAAATAAAGTGGTGAGTTGTGAATGGTGAATAGATCGCGTTATGAATAGATTTATAAATGAATAAAACTTATTTACAGTTTTCTTTTGATATTACTACTGAAGAACAAAAAGATATTCTTATTGCTGAGTTGAGCAATATCGGTTTTGATGGTTTTGAAGAAGGCGAGAACAAACTTTCTGCATTTATTGATAGTGCAGGTTTTGATGAAGATGATTTTAATGAAATAGTTACACAACACAATATCTCTTTCTCAAAACAAATAATTGAAGAACAGAACTGGAATAAATTATGGGAAGAAAATTTTACGCCTGTAATTATCGATGATGTTGTTGCTATACGTGCAGATTTTCATCAACCCATCACTACTGTTCAGCATGAAATTATTATTACGCCAAAGATGAGCTTTGGCACCGGCCATCATGCAACCACGCACATGATGCTGGAACAAATGCATTCAATTAATTTCATTAATAAATCAGTTTTAGATTTTGGAACCGGCACCGGTGTGCTGGCTATCTACGCTGAAATGTTTGGTGCTGCAGGCATTTCAGCGATTGACAATGATGAATGGAGCATCAGCAATGCATCAGAAAATATTCAGCGAAATAATTGCAGTAAAATAAATTTATTGCTTGCAGATAAACCTGATGCAAACAAAGTATATGATGTAGTACTTGCCAACATCAATAAAAATATTATAACGGATAATTTCAACAGTATAATCACTTCACTTGATAAAAATGCTATGCTTCTGTTAAGCGGTTTACTGGCAGAAGATGAAACAGATATTCTTCAGTTGGCATCAGCATTTCATCTTCAGCATATACAAACTTATCACCGTGATAAATGGATATGCATGAAATTGCGAATAGTTGTAAAATAAAAAGTCCGTTCCGCGTCATTTCGACGTGAGGAGAATTGCGAAGCAATCATTGAGACAATTGAAATATAATCACGAGCGAAATAAATATCAAGTCATTAATGCTGTTTAACAAGCTGGTAACCATTTAAAAATAGATAGGTACACCAATTATTATCAACATAACCTTTAAGAGATGTCTCACTATCGTTCGACGATGCAAGTCGTTGATAAATGATAAACATCTTCAATAATCATTTTCCATTACGACAAAGCACCTCAATTAAAAAATAGTTGAAGGATGTTTTAATTCCGGTTCCGATAAAGCAGGGTTATTTACAAAGCTGCTGTCGTTTAGCGTTTGAAGAAATGCAGTTAACTGTGCAGCTTCTTTATCTGTCATATCAAAACCACGCTTGTTATCATGTTGCAATAATGCATCAAGATTAGGATTGTCTTTTACATTAAACCTGTATTGCGGAACAACAGATTTAAATTGATACAACTGCCCGTTATGCATGTAAGGCGCGGTATACGCAAGATTGCGCAACGAAGGCACTTTGAATTTATACAGGTCGCTTGAATCGTGCGTTACATCAAATCGTCCTTTGTCTTTTGTTGAAACAATATTAAAGCCGTTGCTTCTGAAAGAATAATCAGTGAACAATGGCTCGCGATGGCAACCATTGCAATCCTTCTTAAAAATTTCATAGCCGGCCTGTTCATCTGCTGTAAAAGCTTCGCCTTCATGGCGCATTACTTTATCATATTTTGAATTGGCACTTACACACATCAGCATGAATTGCGATAATGCTTTCAACACATTCCCAGGAGTGATTTTCGATGAACCAAAAGCTTTTTGAAACATAGAAGGGTAATCAGCATCATGTTGCAATCGTGCAACAATCGTATCAGGCGAACAATCCATTTCAACATGATCTGTGATTGGTATAAATGGTTGTTCATCCAAATCAGCAACGCGGCCATCCCACATAAACGAAGTGCTCCAGGCAAGATTCATTATCGGCGGCGCATTGCGTGCAGTTACAAAGTTGTCAATACCGTGACTAATATCATGCCCATGATGTGTGAACGCTGCGCTTTGTATATGGCAGAAGCTGCAGGAGATTGTGTAGTTGCGCGAAAGGCTTGCATCATAAAACAAATCTCTGCCTAACGCAAAGCCAGCCTGCGTTACAGGATTTGTTTTGAAATGATAAACCGGTTTTGGAAAGTTAGAAGGTTGCTTAAATATTGATTTTGATTGCTCAGATGTAATGCGTGTAAAAGCAAACAGTGTAGTTGAAATAATAATAACGCTAAAAATTTTCTTTGCAATCATCAAACACAATTTAATATTTCACCTCACCAATGGAAAACATAGATGCATAATTATTTGCTATAACTGAACTGTATTCATCAAACATAACAGATGGGTTTGCGGCAATGCTAACAGGTTGCACGCCGCCAAATAATTTAAGTATATCAGCATTTATTTGAATAGTTGCTTTGCTGTTTGCATTCAACTGCACATTGTTTGTGATATCAAGGTTGATGGTTTTTATGTTATTGATGGTTGATGATTTATAACCACCAAACCCGCCAATATGATAACGGAATTTATGCAGCCCTATCGGGTCTTCCGGCGCTGATGGTGAAATGCCTTCTATCTTCAAAAAAATATACCCGCTGTTCCAGCCCCAATACATATCTGTTGCAGAAAGGTCGAGTACACCTTTTCGTTTATCAATTTTTGATGTGCATCGCAAACTATCAACACCAACAATAAAGCTTACTGATTTATAATTACCATTTGGCACATGTACGGTACAAAAATGCGAAGCACTATCATCTTCCTGAACAAAAAAATAACTGCTATCCTGCGGAACAATATATTGTTTTCCATCATCAGCAGTGAATCGAATGTTGCTGATAAAATATTGCAAAAGCGTTACACTGAATTTTTCTCCCGAAGCATTTGTATACACACCCGAATCTAATTGCAATGGTTGATCGCCTGCAACATTATTAAACTGCAAAACAACTGTTGCATTTGGTTTTTCGGAATTAAAAAATGAATGCTGCTGCCCCACTACAGGCAACAGCATTATTATAAATAGCAATTGCTTTATTATCATTACTGCAACAATATACGATTTTGATATTTCTAAAACGTATAGGTTACATGCACGAGGCCACTTACTTTTTCAACTGTTTGTCCATGCGCGTAATTCTGCGAGAACGGCAACTGTACATTGGTACCCACAGTTATATTGCTTATGTTGATATCGATGCCTGCGGATGCCGATGCAACATAACCACCTGTTTCACTCACTTTATCATCTCCAAGCTGGTTAGGTGTTGTGTATTGATATAACAACCCAACATTCGGCGCCATATATATTCTTTTTCCCGCCTTTGCCTGGTAATAAGCGAAACTGTTTATCGCCAGCCTGTCGCCATACCTGAATTGATTATTATTCGCGGTGTTTGCTTTATAGTTTGCCGTTGTATTTACACCAAACATTCCTATGTGCACGTTGTACATCATATTAAAAATAAAATCTGTACTGCCTGTACCCATCTGGCTGTTCACATCACCTAACAAATCACTAAGTTCTTCATTGGTTGAATCACCAAAATCAACCGCATATTTTCCTGTTGGTAATTTAATACCTGCGCCCAGCCAGAATTCCTGTTTGAAAGAAGTGTTGTTTTTGGTAAGCTTTGATGACTCCCACATTTTATAATTCGCCAGCAAAGAAATATCTCCCATTCCATTTTTATTAACATCGCCATCATCTGTAACCTGGTGATTGATATGATAGGGTGCAAAACCCATCAGTTGCCAATGATTGCCCAAGGTAACTCCGCCGTATAATTCAACCTGGTGATAATGATCATGGGAGAATTGTGTCGGATCATCGTTAAGCTGTGTTTCATAATGCGAATATCCATATCGGATACCAAAAAATTCACTTTTGTAAGTTGGTAATAAGCCTATGTAAAATCCGCCAACACCGCAGCCGCAAATAGGGCAGGCCTGTGTTGTAATTATTGTAAATAGAATTATGATTGATAGGAATAATTTTTTCATGTCCCGGTTTTATTTAAGATTGGATCATTTAAGACTAAGCATTGATTGTAAAACTTTATGCTGTCTTGGGCGGGTGAAAAAATTGAAAGGATTTGTCAACCGGGGCGCCTGGGTTAATAATAAGGTATTGTTTGCAGCAAACAGGATTGATTGGTATTTCTATTGAAGCAAAAAAAGTTTTTGATGAAATCACTTCGTTCAGGTTATCATTCTTCCTTTCAGGATTTTGTTTATCACTATTATTTTCTGAGTTGATTTTTTTCTGCAACTGGCATTTACCATCGCAATGCATTTGCGGTTTGTCTTTATTAACACAATTTGCTGCAAATGCTTTGGTATTGATACAATAATCTGCAATAAAGAACAGGCTGCAGAATGTTTGCAAACAAAATGCGATCATTAAAACAATAGCTGTTATATACCTGTATGTTCTTTTTTGTATCACTGCAGTTTTTCCAACAATTGAAACATTAATAACAAATAAATGGTTGCCAGCAATTCCACTTTACTTCCTGTGTATTTATAATTTTTTCTCAGCCTTCAGCTTCTCTATAAATGCATCCTTGCATTGCGTTGAACAAAATCCGTAGATTTTATTATTCCAGTGTAACGTATCACCAATGCCTGCACTTAACGGCATGCCACAGCTTGTATCTTTTTTTGAAGCGAATATTATATCGGAGTAATCTTTTTTTGGCGTTGTATCTGCCGGTAATGAATCAAATTGACTTTGTTTATTATTTGCTGAATTACAGCCAACACCAATAAGAATACTGATCATACATGTTAGAACTATCAATAATTTCATGAATAAATTTTTATTGTGATAAATTTTTGTCAAGTAAAAAACTATCGTCGTCAAGTGTTTTAAGAAAGGCAATTATATTTTTCTTCTCCTCACTGTTCATTGCAATGCCTGCTCTGCCATTTTCCTTTAGCAAAGGGTCGATGCCGGTTGTATCTTTTATACCAGATGCATAATAATCCAACACATCATTCAAGCTCTGCAAACTTCCATCATGCATATAAGGCGAAGTAAAACCAACATTCCTCAGGCCCGGTACTTTGAATTTATACTTATCCGTATCATGCAATGTTATTAAATATCTACCCCAATCATTTTTATTAATTGTACTTAACCCTGTGTTACGAAATGAATCATCCGTGAACAATGGTTCTGTATGACAACTGCTGCATTTTTCTTTAAACGACAAATATCCTTTTTGTTCATCATTTGTAAATACTGTTTGCCTGCGCATTACACTGTCGTATTTTGAATTACTGCTTACACACATTACCATGAACTGCGATAAAGCTTTCAGAAAAGTTGCCGTTGTTATACCTTCATTGCCGAATGCTTTTTTAAATAAAGCCCGGTAAATATCGCTTGCACGTAACCTGTTTAAAACGCTTTGCATTGAATCACCCATTTCCGCATGATTTGTAATGGGCGCAACAGGCTGCATATCCAGGTCAGACACACCGCCATCCCACATATAGTTATGCTTCCATGCAAGGTTCATGATCGGTGGCACATTGCGCGTACCTTCTCTGTTATAAATGCCACAACTTACTTCCAAAGCAGGTTGTGTAAATGCAGCTTGCTGCACATGGCAACTGCTGCAGCTAACTGTGTTGTTTGAAGAAAGTCCCGGGTCATAAAACAATTTTCTGCCTAATTCAAATCCATTTTTTGTTACAGGATTATCTGCAAAATCATACACAGCAGCTGGGAAACCTGCAGGCTGCTGAAATCCTTTGAAGTTTTCTGTATGCATATTAAGATTGCGGTTACATGCATATATACATGCAATCAAAACAACCATGATGATGAAATGCTTTTTGTGCATTGCAATAATTTATACTGATATGAACCCTATATCAATGCATAGCATTAAATGGAAAATTCACTTGGGGGAAGTGAGCATTTATATGCAGCAAAAATCTGAAGGCGGGTGAAATACTGTATTGGTATATCCTGTAAACAAAGCATTTTTTTCATTGAGGAACAGCAGGTTTACTGATACGCTGTAATAGTTTACTGAAGTAGTCTCCGGTAAAAAGAAAGGCTGTATTTCGAACTTATCTTTTTTATCGTTATTGGGTTGCTGGCTTTGTTTTGCTGCATCCTGTTTTTCTTTTGCGAGAAAACATTTGCCGTTACAATGCATTAGCGGTTTGCTTTTATTCACGCAAAAATTTGCAGCGATGTAATCTTTGTTCAACAAAAAATCAAAATCGTAAACAAGAGAAACAAACGACTGCACAAAAACGAGCAGCAAAAAAAATATTGTAGTTGAGACTTTCAAATAAAATAAATCAGCAGGGCAAAAATAGTAAATCGATCGATGGTTTATGTATGATTTTAATCATGACCGAATAAGCATACAATAAAAAACTCTATGATGAAAAAATCATCACAGAGTTGAATAAAATTTTTATTACCGTTTTCTAACCTTGCGAGTGCAAGCCGATCTTGTTGCCTTCTGAATCAATAAAGAAAGCCATGTAACCAATCTCGGGCGTGATCTGTGTTTTACCCAATAAAATTTGTCCGCCTTCACCCTGGATGCGTTCCAGCACTTCACTCATATCAGGATTAGCGTTCAGGTAAATAGTAACACCATCGGTTGATGGTTTACGGTCAGCACTTTTTATAAGGCAGCCAGATACTTTACCATTGCCCATATCTGCAGGGAAATTTGACATTTCCATTCCGCCCATATTCATGTCATCCATGTGAACGCCGAAAGCAACCTGGTAAAAATGTTTTGCGCGGTCCATATCATTAACCGCTATCTCAAACCAATTAAGAGCATTTGTAGTGTTATCCATAAAATAAATTTTAGGGAAGGTATGATTTCTAAAATCTCCTATAGTTATCGGAGTGTAAATTTTTGATGAATGATATATTAAATGATCGCCTGTGTGTAAAACAAGCCGGGCATAACACAGCCGGGCTGTTTGGTGCCTAAAGTGTTATTAAATATCGGTTCTTTACGAATATTAATTTTTCAGCACCGTTGCTATTTCGGATAACAGGAAATTATTTGAATGATCTCCCGATGCGCTGCAATGTTAATTCGAACCCTGACTTATTATTGTTTGGATAAGTAACGATCAATGTATGCACCATACCATTGCTCAAAAAACTTTTGTGATAGTTGACTGTTTTGCTATCTGAATAACTCACTGTATACACCGAATCTTTAACCTGTTTATACGTTATACCACTGTTGCCGGTTTCTGCAATGTATTTGCTGTTGAAAGCAATTTTATCCATTGGTATACTTTCAATATGCAGGCTGATATCTTTATTATTGGTGTTGGTAAAAACATCTTTTGAAGAATCCTGCGAAGCAACGGGAAGAAAAAAATCGGGCAATTCAAGACTATAGCCATGCTGATGGTAACTTACCCAGTTACTGTTTTGTGCATTTACAGTTGCAGCAAAAAATACCAG
>JABDFS010000094.1 GCA_013286425.1 Bacteroidota bacterium | reverse complement strand
ATATCATCATGTATCAACGTAAAATTGTGAAACAACTCAATCGCCGTTGCAACCTGCCAGGCATCGGCATGTATATCATCAAACAATTCATTGCCCATTAAACACATTACAGGGCGTATGCGTTTGCCGCCAAGGCCAAGAAAATATTCATCAGCGCCGTATAAAGATGTTGGCTCTTTTGGAAAATGTGAGGTATTAAAATGGCTTGCAAATGTTGCTGACAATTCTTTGAATGAATGCATGCAGCGAAATACGAATTAAATGTTCAAAATGAAAAATTGAATTTATTTCTGTCTTATATAACTATACGCGAACTGGTCGCAACAACCTTGTGAAATCACAAAGCTGTCACTGTTTATCACAATGCCATACGTTGTTGTTTGATTGTTTGAAGTAAGGTTTACCAGATCGTCGCTGTAATAATAATTGGGTTCGCCGGCCTTTGATAAAGTATATGTACCGGAAGCTGTAATTGCGTAATTAAAAGTGGTTGAGTATTTACCGGCAAGGTCAAAAGCAATCGTTATATCATCTGTTGGAATACTGTCTATGCCTGCAATTCCACCTGTGATGCGTGTTAATTTCCACGTGCCGTTAATTTGAGCAGAGCTTAATCCGGATATATTTTTCGAACAGGATGAAATAACGTTAGCAACAATTGCAAAGAATATTAAGACTAATAATTTTTTCATTAGGAATTTTATAATCCTGACAGTAAAAAAGTTTGCAGCGTTGTAAGTTTATAATTTTTCTTTCCTGGTTTTTTTGTTTGAATGTTCTTTTCTTTTATTTCTTTCATCAGGCTTTTTACTTCCTTCTTTCACCCATTGATAATCTAACTGGCGTTTATCAAGGTTAGCTGAGATTACTTTTATTCTCACTTTATCACCCATGCGAAATGTTTTGCCTGTTCTTCTTCCTGCCAGGCTGTAATCACTTTCTATCAAACGGAATTCATCATGATCGTTCAGATCATTAATGCTTATTAAACCTTCGCATTTATGTGCAACTGTTTCTGCCCAGAATCCAAAACGCGCAACGCCGCTTATCACTGCTTCAAATTCTTCGCCTAATTTATCCTGCATAAACACTACCTGCATGTATTTGTTGGCAGCGCGTTCTGCTTCCATTGCTGCTCTTTCCCGCTCGCTGCAATGACTACATTTTTCATCCATCTTTTTATCGATGATTGGTTTTTTCCTGAGGCAACTTTCAACAACGCGATGCACTAATACGTCAGGATATCGGCGAATGGGTGAAGTGAAGTGGCAATAATTTTCAAACCCCAAACCATAGTGGCCAATATTCACTGTTTTATACGCAGCTTTTGCCATGGTGCGAATACCCAATTGTTCCAGCACATGTTGTTCAGGTTTGCCTTGCACGTCTTTTAATAATTCATTAAAGCTTGCCGCAATTTTTTCCGGTGAACTCATATTGAATTTATGCCCGAACTTTCTCGAGAACTCAACAAACGGGACCAGCTTTTCTTTATCAGGTTCATCGTGTATGCGGTATGGAAAAGGAACATTTTTATTATCAACCTCAATGCTGCTTACATATTCAGCAAC
Organism: Bacteroidota bacterium; assembly: GCA_013286425.1. Lineage (GTDB taxonomy): Bacteria > Bacteroidota > Bacteroidia > Chitinophagales > Chitinophagaceae > Parafilimonas. The sequence continues at coordinate 11,281 of JABDFS010000094.1, read as the reverse complement.
TTTTTTATTAGCAAGCAACATAAACTCTTCAATCAGTTGATGCGCCTCCTTGCTTTCTTTTATAACAACGCCAACAGGCTTGCCTTCTTCATCTAATTTAAAACGCACTTCCTGCGATGAAAAATTAATAGCGCCGTTGGCAAATCTTTCTTTGCGCATTTTCTGCGCCATAGTATTCAGCAATAAAATTTCTTCCAAATATTTTCCTTCATTGGTTTCAATTATCTGCTGCACATCTTCATACGTAAAACGATGATCTGAATGAATAATCGTTTTACCGATCCACACTTTTTTTACTTCGCATTTTGCATTCAATTCAAACACTGCAGAAAAAGTAAACTTGTCTTCGTGCGGCCTTAAAGAACACAACACGTTTGAAATATTTTCCGGTAACATGGGGTTTACACGATCAGGAAGATACACAGATGTTGCGCGTTTATAGGCTTCATCATCCAATACAGTTTCAGGTTCTACAAAATGACTAACATCCGCAATGTGTACACCAATTTCATACACATCTTTCTTTATTTTTTTTATCGACAATGCATCATCAAAATCTTTTGCATCAACAGGATCAATGGTGAACGTAAGTATGTTCCTGAAATCTTTACGCTTCTTTATTTCCCTTTCATTCAAATAATCATTCAGCTTCTCACTTTCTTTAATGGCTTCTTCAGAAAACGACAATGAAAATCCGCTCTCTGCAATAATTTCTTTCATCGCGGAATCGTTGCCAGTTTCATTTTCCAAAATGCTTATTACTTCACCGATAGGTTTTTTATCATCTTTATTCCATCGCACCAAACGCACCGCAACACGCTCTTTATTTTTTGCCTTGTTTGTTTTTTCCAGAGGAATATAAATGTCGGGCATCGGCTTATCAGTATCAGGAATAAAAAAAGCATAATTGGTTGAAAGCTGAATAGTGCCGATAAACTCTGTTCGTTGCCTTGAAACTACTTCTGTAATCTTGCCTTCTTTTTTACCTGTGGTAATATTTTCTTTGAACACTTTTACACGCACAACATCTCCGTGTAAAGCATTATTAAAATTGCCGGGACGAACAAGTACATCTCCTGTTCCATCTGCAATTACAACATATCCCAAACCATTGCGCGCAATATCAAGATTGCCTTTTAAAATAAGGGATTGAGAAGATTCATGCTTTGATTTTGATTTTTTGTGTTTCATAAATACCAGGTGAATTTCATTCAATAATTTATTTCTTAAATCCAGCTATGAAATCTATAACCAATTGGTTAAAGCTACCTGCTTCATTAAATAAAAAAGCGGGCTTAACGGGCAATACATACAGAGGGAGATTGGCAAGTTCTTCTTTGAATTTTAAGAACCGCACCGCATCTTTTTCTGTAGTAAGAATGAGTTTATTAGGTGATTGAATTTTGTCAAACTTTTTATGAATATCTGTCAGATCATCAATAGAAAATATGTGATGATCGTTATAACTCATTTCTTCATAAGCTGCCGAACTATCAGATATATGATCTTTTAAAGTTTGCGCATTCGCAATGCCATATACCAAAAGCACTTCATCGTTTAAAGAAACAGGTTTACATGTTTTTGTAAAGATGTGATAAGGCGTTTGATATTCTATTGATGTAAAAAATATTTGCTGTTCATCATACTGCTTTACCTGTTTTATAGTCTTATCTTTTTCCTGTTGTGAAAGATCAGCAGGGCATTTGGTTACAACAATTACCTGCGCTCTTTTTGCAGAAGATTGCTGATCGCGCAGATCGCCTGTGGGGAAAAAGAAATCATCAGTAAATAAATCATTATAAACAGTAAGCAAAATGTTTAAACCTGCTTTAATAGCACGGTGTTGAAAAGCATCATCCAGAATGATGACTTCAGTATCAGGTTTATCATGCAATAATTGCGGAATGGCAACAATGCGTTCTTCGCCAACGGCAACAGGCACCTGCGGAAACTTTGTAAAAAACTGCATCGGCTCATCACCAATATCCAATGCGGTAGTTTTCTCATTCGCTAAAGCATAACCTTTTGTCTTGCGTTTATATCCGCGGCTTAGTGTAGCAATGTGAAATTGATTATGCAATAATGTTAGAAGATATTCAACCATTGGGCTCTTTCCTGTTCCGCCCATAACAAGATTACCAATGCATATAATGGGAAGATTAAATTCTGCAGATTTAAAAATATTCCTGTTGTATAAAAAGTTGCGGACTATAATAATTAATCCATACAACAATGAAAAAGGAAACAGTAAAATGCGGAATGAGCGAAGAAAAATAGAATTAAAATTCATATTGAACGCATGGGTGATGCATACATCAAAGATACATAAACGCAAATAGCGCCCTGCTTTATATTATGTTGATTTTTGTATGCGCTTTCTTAATTTAGAGCCTTCTGCAATGCAATACATTTAACTTTTACATAGAATCATCTAAAATAAACTTATGAAAATTGAAGAAATAAAAGTTTTAAGAGGCCCAAATTACTGGAGCGTGCGCAGGCCGAAACTGATCCAGATGAAACTTGACCTGGAAGAACTGGAGCAAAGGCCAACTGATACTATTGATGGCTTTCTGGAAAGAATGCAGGCGTTATTGCCGTCGTTATATGAACACCGTTGCAGCGAAGATGGCCCGGGTGGTTTTTTTACAAGAGTAAAAGAAGGGACATGGATGGGCCACGTAATAGAACACATTGCCCTGGAACTGCAAACCCTGGCCGGTATGGATTGCGGCTTTGGGCGCACAAGAACTACAGGCAAGGCAGGAGAATATTTTGTTGTGTTTGATTATATGGAAGAAGATGCAGGCGTATATGCGGCAAAAGCAGCTGTGCGTGTTGCACATGCATTGATTGATGCAAAAGAGTATGACCTTAATGAAGATATCCAGCGATTGCGCGAATTAAGAGAAGATACAAGGCTTGGCCCGTCAACAGGATCTATTGTTGATGAAGCGGTGAAGCGGGGCATCCCTTTTATTCGCCTGAATAAACAAAGCCTGGTACAATTGGGTTATGGTATACATCAGAAAAGAATACGTGCTACTATTGCAAGCACTACATCAACCATTGCCGTTGATATTGCAGGAGATAAAGAAGAAACAAAAAACTTACTGGATGCTGCGCAGATCCCCGTGCCAAAGGGAACCGTTGTACGCAGTGAAGAAGGATTGAAAGATGCTGTTGACAGGTATGGTTACCCGTTGGTAGTAAAACCGATCGACGGGAATCACGGTAAAGGCAATACAACAAACATCACAACATGGGAACAGGCAACCAAAGCATTGGAAGCTGCGCAGAAATATGGCCGCAGTACAATTGTTGAAAAATTTATTACCGGTTATGATTTTCGGGTGCTTGTCATCAACTATAAATTCATCTGTGCTGCATTAAGAACACCTGCAAGCGTTGTTGGCGATGGAGAACATAACATTCAATGGCTGATCGATGAAACCAATAAAGACTCCCGCCGCGGTTACGGTCATGAAAAAGTTTTAACGCAGATAACCATTGACCAGTTCACACAAAAGATGCTGGATGAAAAAGGATATACTTTGGAAACTATTCCTGCAAAAGATGAGTTGGTTTTATTAAAGCCTACTGCAAACCTTTCAACAGGCGGTACATCAACTGATGTAACAGACGAGGTGCATCCTGTAAATATTTTCATGGCGGAACGCATTGCACGCATTGTCGGCCTGGATATATGCGGCATTGATATTATGGCGTCTGATCTTAAAAAGCCTGTCACAGAAAATGGCGGTGCTATCCTGGAAGTGAATGCAGCCCCTGGTTTTCGCATGCATGTTGAGCCTTCTGAAGGACTTGCAAGAAATGCCGCAGAACCTGTTATTGATATGCTGTTTCCAAAAGGCAGCACAGGCCGTATTCCTATCATTGCCATAACAGGCACAAACGGTAAAACAACTACCACAAGGTTAACAGCACATATCTGCAAAGCTGCCGGAAAAAAAGTTGGTTACACTACAAGTGATGGTGTGTATATACAGAACCAACTGATGATGAAAGGCGATTGCACCGGGCCTGTAAGCGCCAGGTTTGTTTTAAGCGATCCCACCGTTGATTTTGCCGTACTGGAATGTGCACGTGGTGGTTTGCTGAAATCAGGATTGGCTTTTGATAAATGTGATGTTGCTATTGTTACCAACGTTACTGCAGACCACATGGGATTGGGAGGCATTAACACGCTTGAACAAATGGCGCGTGTAAAAAGTGTTGTTCCTGAAACAGTGCGCAAAGATGGCTTTGCTATTTTGAATGCCGATGATGATCTTGTATATGGTATGAAAAGCGATCTTGATTGCAATGTGGCCTTGTTTAGCATGGATGAAAATAATCCGCGTATAAAACAACATTCGAAAAAAGGCGGTTATGCGGTGGTATATGAAAATGGTTATGTAACAATATTGAAAGGCACATGGAAGATACGCGTGATGAAAGTTACCGATATACCTCTAACCTTTGACGGTAAAGCCATTCATAATATCATGAATACATTGCCTTCTGTGCTGGCTGCTTACCTGTTCAGGGATATTTCAATAGAAGATATACGGTCAGGTTTAAGCACATTTATTCCTTCCCCTGCTTTAACGCCCGGAAGGTTGAATATGTTTGAATTTAAGAAGTGTAAATTCCTTGCTGATTTTGCACACAATCCTGCAGGGCTTGAATTGCTTGGCAATTTTGTAAACAAGATGGATGGCTCGCCAAAGATTGGGATCATAAGCGGAACGGGCGACAGGAGAGATGAAGATATTCGTGAATTGGGGAGGTTGTCAACCAAATATTTTGATGAGATCATCATCCGTTGCGATAAAAATTTACGTGGCCGCACAGCAGAAGAAATTGTTGGGCTGCTGATAGAAGGAATTAATGAAGAAAAAACAAAAGATATTCCTGTAACAATAATTTACAAGGAAGAAGATGCCATATTATATGCCTACAATAATGCAACACCGGGCACCTTAATTACTATAATGTGCGACGTGGTTTCTGAAGCGCTTGATTTTATAAAGAACCTGAAAACAAAGGAAGATGCAGGAGTAGCAGTGTGATCTGATTTGCCACTCGCAGTTTTAAGTTTTTAGAATTAATCAACAAGGCTGAGCATCATTTCCGCATCCTGTCCCGTTATTCGCATAGGCGTCAAGCTAAAAAGTAACTTTAATCGCTCTAAATAATAAAACCAGCTTGGGTTCAGAGTAATTAGCGCCTGTATGACAATGAAGCCATGTGGCTTGAGCATATAATGATTGTATTTGGTTGATGTAAGAAGAAAGTTGCTTGACGCTACGCGTTATTCGGGAAGGCGGAAATCTGCTCTTTAATTATTTAAGCTTTAAATATTTGCAGGCAACAAAAAAATTTTAAAAGCAGATGCCCATCAAGCCGGGCGAGATATGAAGAAGGTTTGGGTATAGAAACAATATATTTTTATCCTGAATCAGATTGATCGCATAATTAACCGTAAACAAACTAAAAGACCGCACTGTTTATAACAAGGCCTCCTTTTTAATTCAATTACTGCTAACCGAATTTCATTACACAAATATTAACCTTCATTTCTCCATTGTTCAGCATCGTTCTTTTGCGATGATTCCTCTTTTTCTTCTTCAGATGGCGCAGTTTTCTTTGCTGCATCAACTGCTTTTTTTCCACGTTCTGCAGTTGCCTCCGCCGAAGTTTCATCTTTATCTTTTTCAGTTTCTTCTTTATGATTCATGTAAAAAATTTTGGCACTCATAAAATATTATTAAACTGTTTTAACCTGGTGAATGTGATTAAGCTGGTTAATGGATTGTTGAATCCCGCATGCGCCTGTTTGTTGTATCGCTTGTATGATTCATAGAAGTATCTCTTCTGTTTCTATGATGCATACCGGAGTCGTGCCCCATGTGGTTGGGAATTGTAGTATCTGTTAATACTACATAATTGCCTGCTTTAATGTTTACCTGGCGGGGCTTTGATGCTGATATTGCTGTTATTGATAAAACAACGATTACAAAGCAGCTAAAAATTTGTTTTTTCATGGATAAAAATTTTAAATGATAAATATGTTTAAACCGAAAATCGGTACATAAGATTAACATATATCATCGTTTAGCCGTAATTAAACGAGCTTATACAAAGTGTGAAATGAAAAAGGAAACGTACCGATGATATTGGAAGAATATGTATTGAGAGGAGGAATCTATGAAGAACAAAAATTATTCTTCAGTGTTAATAGTATTTCAAATTACATGCCTATACTCAGAATTTAAAAATATTTCTACGACAAAAAATTGTTACATAAACATTGAAAGCTTATCAACATAATTTTAATTAAGAGAAACAGGCTTTCTTATATTGCGCCGAATAATATAAATAACAGTAAGAAAATTTTTGCCGGAATAAGCATTTCTGCCGGAACAACCATAGTTATTATCATCAATTCTTTTTAGTATAACCGTTGTATATGCGGAAACCGACAAAAAAGTTTTGTTTTTTGAAAGAACATTTATGGATGGACTGTAAAACAAAAGTTGTTGAATTAATTATTTAAGCTGTAAACAGCAAACCGGAACTGCCCATGAAACTATGCAGCCTCGCCATTAACCAAACATCCTGGGGTATTGGCGCCGGTATCTGTTGCCGGCGGTAACTTATCAACAGGGTTTACAACCTGCTTTTTACTGTGCAGGATGTGCCCCCATTGCACCTGCGCCAAAGAAAAAAGCAATTAAAAAGTTTCTAATGAACATAAGGGAATGTTGTTGCAGGCGAAATACGATTATAGAGCTATGGATGCATTTTGATTTTTGTTATTTCAAATTTTATTAATTGATCAAAAAAAATGAATTATAAAGGCAGGATGAACGTATTCCTGAACAGGACGCACATCGAGGCCCTCGCAACAAAACCTTTTTGCCATAACCCGGTTTGTAATTTATCTTACAGTACAAAGCCTACACCTTAATCAGCCGCATAAAAATCACAAATCTTTATCCTAACCTTACAGAGACCTTACAGAGACGCTACCCGCTGCCAGGGTGCAGGCTGAAGGCGCACTTTAAAGGCAAGTTGAGGGCACCCTGAAGGCTGCAAGGTGCCGGAATGGCTCAGCATAAAATTTACCTTACTATTCCAAATAATCTATTTCATACCCAAAATATTCCAAAGCAAGCCTCAATACAACAATCTTCAGCTTCTTATTTCTATAAAAATCAGTGTTGTTGTAAAACCTGTCAGGTCAAGCATCCTTACTAACCGTTAAGTTTTCCGCTTATATAAAATTTCTAAGGCTTAAAATATCCTTTCTGCTATTTTTGCTTCGCTTTAAGAAAATACTGTAACGCAACATGAGAAAAAAAATAGTACAAGGCTTCTTACTTTTAATTCTTTGCCTTTCTCTTAATAAAATAAATGCACAGGATACCTGGGATCTTCGCCGTTGTGTGGATTACGCCATGGCGAATAATATTACCGTGTTGCAGGCAGATGTGCAGGCAAGGCAGGCAGCACTGCAAACGAAGCTTTCAAGGGGGCAGTCAATACCAACGCTTGGATTTAATACACAGGCGGGCTTTCAGTTCGGGCGAAGCATTGACCCCACAACAAACCTGTACACCAACCAGACAACTTTTTTCCAGAGCTATACTTTGCAGGCAGGAATAACTTTGTTTAATTTTTTCAGTATAAAAAATAATATACTCGCTTCTGCCAAAGATGAAGAAGCCTATAAACTTGGTGTTGGTAAGGCAAGAAATGATATTGCTTTAAATGTTGCAGCCGCTTACCTGCAAACATTGCTTTCTTTGGAACAGGCAAATATTGCAAAAGTCCAGATTGACCAGACACAGGCGCAACTGGATAATACAAAAAAATTAGTACAGGCAGGAAGCATGCCCGAATTGAATGCAGCACAACTGGAAGCACAACTGGCAACAGACAGCAGCAATTATATAACCGCAATAGGAACAGCCGATCAAAACAGGTTGCAGTTAATTGCCCTGTTGAACCTGGATGAAGCAACGCCTTTTAAAGTTGCAAGCCCCGATGTTGATAAAATTCCGGTTCCGGCATTGTCCGAACTTGATCCTGCATATGTGTACCAGCTTGCGCTTGGTACACAGCCTTTGCAACTTTCAGACAGTATGCATATTGTTGCAGGGGAATATGCTGTAAAAAGTGCAAGAGGCGCCATGTATCCAACACTTAGTGCATTTGGTGCATTAGGCAGTAATTATGGAAACAACCGCCTTGAGCAAGTTGGCGGCGTGCCTTATTTTGATACCACTTTTACACATAATGGCGATTATTTTGTGAGAAGTGCAAGTATTCCTGTATTGGGCAAACCGGATTATTTAAGACAGGTTGGTAACCTGAATTTTAACCAGTCGCTCGGTTTGCAGTTAAATGTTCCCATCTTAAATGGCAGGCAGTTAAGAACAAATTATGAAAGATCAAAGCTGAATCTTGAAAATTTAAAGTTGCAGCTTCGTGCGGATAACCTGACACTGCAACAAAATATTTATACGGCGTACAGCAATTCTGTTTCTGCACTGGCAAAATATAATTCGTCAACAAAAGCAGTACAAACGCAGCAATATGCTTATGATCTTGCAACAAAGAGATACGGAATAGGCATTCTTTCAACTATCGACTACATTACTATACAAACGAATTTATTCACAGCCAAAATAAACCAGGTATCAGCCAAATATGATTACATCTTTAAAATGAAGGTGCTTGAATTTTATAAAGGCCAGGGCGTTCAATTTTAAGATGAATAAATAAACTTCTACATTATGAGCAAAAAATTAAAATGGATCATTGGTATACTGTTAGTATTAATTGTATTGCTTGTTGTATTAAGCAAAGCAGGCGTTTTAGGAAAAGATGAAGGTATACAGGTTACAACCGAGAAGGCAGCAACGCGCAACATTACAGAAACTGTTACTGCAACCGGAAAAGTTTTTCCTGAAGTGGAAGTAAAGATCACGCCTGATATCTCCGGGCAGATAGTTGACCTTGAAGTGCAGGAAGGAGATACAGTGCATAAAGGCCAGATACTTGCAAAAATTTATGCTGATATATATTCTTCCCAAAGAGACCAGGCTGCAGCAGTTGTAGATCAATCACAGGCCCAGGTTGTAAACTCACAGGCTCAATTGGGTTCATTAAAGGCAACACTTGATCAAACGCAGGCTGCTTATAACCGTCAGAAAACGTTGCTGGATCAGAAAGTAATTTCTCAAGCAGAATTCGAAACAGCGCAACAGGCGTATGAATCTGCAAAAGCAAATTATATCGCAGCACAAAGCGGCATTAAAGCAAACCAGGCAAGCGTGCAGAATGCTATGGCAGGTTTATCAAGCGCCAATAAAGACCTGGAAAAAGCAACGCTTATTGCACCAATGGATGGAGTAGTTAGTTTACTAAGTGTGAAGAAAGGCGAACGTGTTGCAGGTAATAGTTTTAATGTTGGTACTGAACTTATGCGCGTAGCAGATCTCAGCAATATGGAAGTGCAGGTTGATGTTGGTGAGAATGATATTCCAAAAGTTAAGCTGGGCGATACAGCAATTGTTGAAGTAGATGCATTCAACAACCGCAAATTCAAAGGCGTTGTATATAAGATCGCAAATCCTGAATCAGCCAGTTCACTAACAGGAAGCTCATCTTCTTCAACTTCAGTTACCAATTACACTGTACACATACATTTATTGCTTTTAAGCTACCAGGATCTTATAGTAAAAGGCCAACCTTTTCCTTTTCGCCCAAACATGACTGCGAGCGCAGATATTCAAACGCAAACTCACGCCAATGTTTTATCAGTTCCGTTAAATGCAGTAGCAACAAGAACATGGAGTGATGTGCATAGTGCAGACAGTACAATAAATAAGAAATCTGTAGTAGCTGATAATTCAGGCGACAGTGATCTTATTGAAGTTGTATTTACTGTACAACCCGACAGCAAAGTGAAATTGATACCGGTAAAAACTTCAATACAGGACATTAACAGTATTGAGATCGTAAGCGGCCTTAAGGCAGATGCACAGGTAATTACAGGGCCATATGATGTAGTAAGCAAAACATTGAAGAATGGTGATAAGGTTAAGGTTACAAGTAAGGATCAACTGGTGCAAAGCTTTGCAAAAAAATAATTGATTAGTAATTAATCAGGATTCAATCTTATTCTACAATACGTTGGCAGGTGAGCAATAGCTTATCTTTACGGCCTAACAATATTGCATGCAATTCGGAGTTCTCGGCAGTGGAAGCTGGGCCACAGCGCTCGCAAAGATTTTAACTACAAACGGACAAAATATTCATTGGTATTTACGTACAGCAGATACCGTAAATCAACTTACGCAGCGAAGGCATAATCCACATTATTTAAGAAATACTTTTTTTGATACAAAGCAGCTTTTGCTAAGTGATAACATCAATTATGTAATTGAATCGTGCGATATTTTATTGATAGCTATTCCTTCTGCGTATGTACATCAATCTTTAAGCGCTTTGAATAAAGATGCTTTTGCTGATAAGAAGATCATATCTGCAATAAAAGGTATTCTCCCCGAAAAAAATCAACTGCTTAATGAATATCTCGCAGAGAATTTTAATGTTGATCTGAAAGATTATTTTACGGTGCTTGGCCCTTGTCATGCAGAAGAAGTAGCCGCAGAAAAATTATCTTATCTTACTTTTTCCGGCCTTGATACAGATACCGTAAAAAACATTGCTTCATGTTTTAATACAGAATTTATTAAAACAGAAATTAATCACGATATCATCGGCGTGCAATATGCTGCTATCCTTAAAAATATTTATGCATTGGGTGCAGGCATTGCGCACGGGCTTGAATATGGTGACAATTTTTTAAGCGTATACATTGCAAATGCAGCCAATGAGATGGTGCGTTTTTTAAAAGAAGCAAAGCATGAAGATTCAGGTGATAATTTGAATTATGCAGCATCTGTTTATTTAGGAGACTTGCTGGTGACCTGTTATTCTTTATACAGCCGCAACCGTACACTCGGCAACATGATTGGCAAAGGATATTCTGTAAAATCCGCACAGCTTGAACTGGGAATGGTAGCTGAAGGTTATAATGCAAGCAAATGTATTCACATAACTAATGAAGCGTTGAAAGTAAACATACCGATTGCTGATATTATCTACCAGGTTTTATGGCAACAGCTGCCACCCGATGAAGGCTTCAAATCAATAGAAGAGATGTTGGTATAGATGAATCAATTCTCAGGAGTGGCACTCA
>JABDFS010000093.1 GCA_013286425.1 Bacteroidota bacterium | reverse complement strand
TAACCTCCGCTATATTAAGCCAGGCCATAATAGGTGCTTATCCTGATACGCAGTTGAATTACCAACAGGTACTGATCTCTAAGGGCCTGTTGCCCGCAGCACAAGGTGCGAAGGTGGTAAAGAAAGCAAACAACATATTACAGTTTACGTTTACCGATAACAGTGGTATTGGCATTGCTTCGCCGGATGACAGCATCATACTGGTTGCTTATGCACCTGATCTGCAACAAGCCATTTTTACTTTACATGCAGGTTTTAGAAAAGATAAAAAAGCAAGTCTGAATGCAGCCCTTTTAAAAGGCCATGCTGTTGAAACGTGGATTGGTTTTTTAAGCGCAGATCAACAGGATGCAAGTGATAGTGTGTGGGTGGGAAGGGTGGTGGTGTGATTTTGTTTTTTTGAGATGAATGTTTAGTTTTATCGCTTTTGGAAAATAATTAAACAATGGCCCGTTCAACTGTTCATTACGCAGACAATAAAACTAACAACACTTTAAAAAAACTTCATAACAAGTTAAGACCGGCAGGTACACCTGTACAACGTGTAGAATACATTATCGAATTATTATTGCTGCGAATTTTTGAAACAAAGGTTAAGCAAGACGATGAATTTAAACCCTTGCGAAAATTGTTTGATAAAGACTATAAGTGGTTAAATCCAAAAACAAACCAGGAAGAATCAAATGAGAATAAACTTTTCTCATACCTGTTCACTGTTTCAAATGACCAAATATTACCTGAACTGAACAACAATTTTTTTCCTTTTTATTCAACAATACTTTCAAGCGCAAGAAAAGTATATGAAGGTAATTTGCCACAGAAAGTACAAGATCAATTGGTTTTAATAGAAGAAGTATTTTCAAATTCAAACTTTACAAATAATGTAAACAGCGGCAATCTTGGTGAAGTAATAAGTTTATGTAATGAAATTGAAGAAGAACGTCTTCTAAAAACGGATTTGTTAGGCGATGCAATTGAATCTGCTTTAAGTGAAACGGGCGGAACAAAAGACATCGGACTACATAGAACACCAGAGCATATTCGTCACTTCATGACGGCCTTGGTTGAGCCAAATTTTGATGATACAATTTTTGACCCTGCTTGCGGAACAGGTGGCTTTCTTTTCGATGCGTTTGAGTTTGTAATGCGCAGAGTTGATATTGAAAGAACATGGCCTGGGGGAAAATCACACAAAGAATTAAGGGCGTGGTTTGATGAATACTTTAAGTTTAATCAGTTAGAGTTTCCAAACATTCAACAAAGTACTCAGTTTTATAGGAGCGGTGTTTCAGGAATAGAGTATTTAGGAATGATTCGCAAGATGGCTGCAATTAATTTTTATATACGCGGTCTTAATCCTGCTAATATTGATCAGGGTGATGCATTAGCAAAATATAATCCTGTTACTGATGCAGCAAGCAAAACAGTATTGCTGGCAAATCCTCCTTTTGGTGCGGAAAGAGACCAGGAATCTTATCCTGATGTTTGGAGTGAATATTCAAAAGAATCTGAAACAACTATTCTCTTTGTTAAACTGATGTTTGAATTATTGAAAACAGGCGCACGTTGTGCAGTAATTGTTTCAGAAGGCTTTCATACATGGGACCAGTTTAGTGCAAAAGCATTGCGTAAAATGTTGCTGGATGAAGCGAATCTTAAAGCCATTATTTCTTTACCACAAGGTTTGTTTGTAAGCAAGAATGGACAAGGACCTAAAACTTCTATTTTGTTATTTGAAAAAGGTGGTACAACAGATTGGGTTTGGTTTTATAAGGTAACGAATGACGGCTATACAATGGGTACAAACCGTAAAGAGCAACCTGGTTGTCAGTTGGTGGAATGCTTAACACTTTATCATGAGTTTGTAAAGCATGGCAAACAACCACCTGAAAGCAAATATCAGTTCTGCATTCCCGCAGAATGGATTAAAACACTCGACCCGCGTATTAAAGAAAAAATAAAAACGGATACTCGTATTGAATTAGAAGCAAAAGGAATAATTGAACGAAAGAAAAAAACAGAAGAGCTTGACAAGAAATTGCAGGCAGGCAAAATTGATGAAGCAGCAAAACAAATGGAATTAAAACAGTTTGAGCATTCATTGGAAAACAGGATACAAAATGAAATTGCAAAACGTATTGATAAAGTACACAACTATTCTTTTAATCTAGCTAATTACAAAAGCACGTTGAGTGAAACACAATTACAGGAATGGAGGCAAGCTTTATCAACCATTCAGCCAAATGGAGTTGTTACATTGGATGAAGCATATAAAAAAATAAAAACTGCTTCGGCTGATAACGTTGCTACATATATAGTAAAACTTAATCCTGCAAATGCTTTAGAAGCTGATATTGTGAGAGAATATATAAGTGGTTTAGAAGATAATGAGATTGCGAAACATAGTGAACTTTTTTCCCTAAAATCAATTTTCAAAAGTTCAACAAAGTACGGAAGAGGAAAATTAGGAGAATTAATGCATTTGAAGAGGAACATTCTAAAGTTGGAGAATTTTAATTCAGATTACAGAATAGTTGAAAAGATTAAATTTTCTGATGGAGAAATTTATTTGAGAGAGATTAGCGAAACAGGGATTGATTTGCAATTTTCAGAAAAAGGTGACTTAATAATTTCTAAAATTAATTTTAATCAGGGTGCAACAGCAGTTAACAAATATGGTAAGGTTTTGTGCTCTTTAGATTACCTTGTTTATGAAGTTGACGAAACGCAAGCATTAACTAAGTTTATTCATCTAATGGTGCGTGATAAATCATTTTTGAATTATATAGAAACAAATAAACCAGGAGGAATTAAAGGAAGAAGTAAACCTGAATTTATTGAACATTTAGAAATTCCCCTTCCATCTCTTGACGAACAAAACGAAATTGTAACACAAATAGAAAAACAAAAAGCAATTATTGAAGGAGCAGATAAAGTGATTGAGAATTGGGATGTTGATATGGAATTTGTAAAAAAACAAGATGAATACATGAAGCCTGTTGGTGAAGTCTGTTCATTTGAATATGGAGAACCTTTAAAAGAATCTGATAGAATTGTAGGAGAATTTCCCGTTGTGGGAGCTGGTAATATCATTGGCTATCATAATAAAGCATATATAAAAAAACCAACGATAGTAATAGGAAGAAGAGGTGCTACTTCTGGTTTTGTTCAATGGATAGATAAAGATTGTTTTGTGATTGATACTGCTTTTTATGTAAATATTTTTAATGAAGAAGAAACTGATAAAAAATATCTTTTTTATGCTTTAAAAAACTTGAAGCTTCAACAACTGCAAAGTGGCGGTGCTATGCCAGGCATTAATAGAAACGATGCTTATAAAGAAAAAATTTACTATCCTGACATTGAAATACAAAAGAAAATTGTACGATTTTTAGACGCTGAAATGCAAGCCATACAAGGCCTACAAAAACTAAAATTATCAGCCCAACAAAAAATTGAGCAAATACTTGCAGATATTTGGGGAGAAGTATTAGAACCAACAACAGAAACAATTGCATGAGAGAAAAAGAATACCCGCCTTTATACTCCAGAGGTTTTAAAGATCTACAGGAAAGAGATTTATACAATGAATTTGTTACACCTGTACGTGAAGGAACAGAACACCGCAATAATTTATTGATTGATTTCGGCAGATTCTTAAATGAATTTAAAGCTTTAGGTATTACAGCAGAGGTTTGGATTGATGGCTCATTTGCCACGTATGCACCAGACCCTGCAGATGTGGATGTTGTTTTCTTTTTAAAGCAGGCTGAAATAGATAGCTTAACAGAGGACTTAAGACCGAAGTTTGAGAAGCTGTTTTTATCACGGAAATTTATTAGAAATTTGTATAAGACAGAAGTACATTATGCACACATGAATGATGTATGGCAACAAATGCTATGGCAAAAAACGTTTGGTACATGTTATGATAATGTTACTCCAAAAGGTATTTTTAGAATTTATTTTAACTGATGAATAGAGAAGGAACTGAAGAGTTAGTAAAAACGTTTGAGGAGGCACTTAAACACTATAAGCAAGATTTTGAAAAAAATCCTGATAGCTTATTTCATCGGGGCTTGGTACAAAACACGGAAGAGTATATTGAAGAATTAAAGGAAGAGTTGAAGAAACATAGAACGAATGGGGTAACAGATGGAAGACAACGAATATTAGTGAATGAAGCCACTTCAACTGATTTACGAATTATAGATATTCTTACAAATAAATATGGCTGGAAAGCCGGTGACACTTTATTGTATCAGCAGGAATATTACCTGACACCTGAACAAGAAAAAGAATATCCGGGGATAAAATCAATCAAACCTGACATTGTACTTCAAGATATAAACGGAGATATCTTAGCTGTAATTGAAAATAAGCTACAAGATGAAAGAAAAGCACTGCAAAAGCTTCGATTGCTTTATTCAAAGATTTTAAAGCCGCGTTTTTTATATGCCTGCAGCGCCGAAAGAATTTTATTTTACGATAATGCATGGAAAGGATTAGAAGCAGGTGAATTTAAGCAGGTGAATTCATTCATGACACTTGCAGAAATGAAGCTTAAAATCGAGCAGCAAAAGCGAATTAATGCAAACCGTGAAATAACTATTGACACTAACATTGCAGGCGGTTTTGACCCAACAGTTGGAAAGGAACGTTATTATCAATTACAATGTATCCGTACACTTATTGAAAGTTATAAAGCAGGCAAGCAGAAATTGCTTGTTCATATGGCAACGGGTTTGGGGAAAACAAGAATGGCTGTTGCCTTAGTAAAAGCGTTGTTAAGCAGCAGTCTAGCAAAGCGTATTTTATTTGTTGTTGACAGAAGGATGCTTGCGAAACAAGCAATTGATAAGGGCTTTGCCTTGATAAGCAAGGAATACCCTTCAAGCTGGATAACAACTGCAAATTTTAAAACAAGAAAACATGCGAATGTTCATGTAGTAGTGATTGACACACTTGAATTAATTTATAGTGACATCTCTTCTAACTTTTATGATTTAATTATTGTTGATGAATGTCACAGAAGTATCAACGTTAATCGTAAACTTATATTCGACCACTTTCTTTGTGCAAGAATCGGGCTAACAGCTACACCACGTATTGCAGTTGCAAAAGAAGGCACTGAAGTACCTGAAGAAGATTTAGCAATTCTTGATACCTATAAATTATTTGGTTGCGAAACAGGCGAACCGGATTTTAAGTTTGATATGATACGTGGAATTGATGAAAAATTTTTAGCACCATACAAACCAATTGAATTAAAGTCACATCTCATTTATGAAGCAGAACACGAAGGAATAGATATCAGTTATGTTTTAGAACCTGAGTCTAACAAACGAATAGAAGTTGAAAAGAATTTAAAACTTGAACAGCTTAACAGAAAATTTATTTCCGAAGAAAACTGTATGCGCATTGCAGAGCAACTGCGCCAAAATACTCAACCTACTGAAAAAGTTATCTTGTTTGGTGTAAGCCAGGCTCATTGCATTGAGCTTGCTAAGGCAATCAACAAAGTATTTGAAAATGACAATACTGACAAGCCATATTATGCCGAGACAATAATTTCGGAAAACAATGAACTAAATGAAACGCTGAAAGCATGGTTTGAAAAGCCGTATCAAAAGCCTTACATAGCTGTATCTGTGGACATAATGAGTACAGGTGTTGATATTCCTTGTGTGCGTTACATTTCGTTTGCCGCCCTAACAAAGTCTGTTGGAAAATACATACAAATGGTTGGTCGCGGTACAAGATTAGACCCCAAAACAGGCAAGTTCAGTTTTACAATTCTCGACTTTGTTGGTTTATGTAAAAGGATGGAAGATAATGGTTATGGAACTTTAAAAGAGAATAAAAAGATTGTAAAAAAAGAAGGTAAAGGGCCGATATCACCAAAACCTCCAACCCCAAGGGGAGATTATTTTTTATTTGATAATCCTGACCCGGCACATTTAATTCAGCGTGTAGAAATTCATGGTGATTCAATCAAAGTAGTGGACAATATTCCTGTGGCTGAAGCAAAAAGAATATTTGAAGAACAACTTCAAACAACAAACAACGCATCAATAAATGAACTAAAACAGAAAGCGCAGGTTGATGAATACGAACCTTCCGACACAGAAGTAAATGAACTTCTGGATTGGATGAGTAAGCCGCAAGTCTTTTTAAACGAAGAACAGCTTCAAAAAATTTATGATTATCCAGGTGCTTCAGCATGGGAGTTTTTGCTTCATGTAATCGGTAAAAAAAGGATTCCCACACCAAAAGAAAGAATTGAAAAAAACTATTTGTCCTATTTACACACTTACAACTTCTCTGATGAACAAATAGCAGTTCTCAGGAAGATAAAAGATGTCTTTGCATCAAACGTTGCATCAAAACGCGATATAAATATTAAAGATATTTTCGGTAATCCGATTTATGAACGATTAATAGGTTCCCAAGAAGAAGTAAACAAAAAATTTGAAGGGAGGCTTCCTTTTGTAATGGAAGATTTGAAGAGAACGTTTAATCCGGTTGCTTAGATATTCCACCTACTGTACTGTATATGAAAGCGTTTATTTGGTTTATCGCCATCCTTCTATAGATAAGAATAACAAGTCAATAAAGGAACGAGTTGAAAGGTAAGTAATTTTCAACAGTACATCGAAGAATATTTGTTAGCAAACAATTTTTATGATTGGGGCGATGACCCTTCATTTTTTATGTCAAAACAATTGTTTGGAAACTTTAATCATGTAACATGGGGTGTTTGTAGGCGTAATGTGAGAATACAGTTAAGCGAGGGAGATGTTGTAATTTTCTTTTGCGGCAAAGCAGACAAACGTTTTTGGAATTATTATTTTATTGGCTATGGAACAGTTCAGTGTGCATTAGCCAACAGACAGCAAATATGGACGGAAGAAGCTTATAAAAGTTATCGAAAGTATTATAATGTACTTGTAAATATAAACGGTAACCATTATGAGCCATTTGGCGAACCTCATGACGATTGGAAAAAAAGAATCCAAGCCTCATACATTATTTTTAACCCTCTCTGTCGTAGCGGGGTCTGCATAATTAGCTAATGGCATAGCTTGCGACCCTGCGTTTATTTACTTCTCTAAATTTAAATCTGCTTAGTAATCTGCCTGAAAACGCAGGGTCGCAGCATCAACACAAAAGCCGTGTTGCAGACCCTGCTAAGACTAAACGAAGACCTTTCGTCATATCGGGGTCTTCATAGCGTTGCCAATTAGCATGGAATGAGACTTCTCGTTCTCACGTCCTGCCCTGCTACTCTGCGAACACAAAGGATTTATTTCTAGTTTTCGTTTTTGGTTGTATAATTGTCCACAAATACCCTGTTATGAAAATAAATCTAAACATTTCAAGCCTTCTCTTTTTTCTGCTCACAGTTAATTTTTCAGCCTTTTCTCAAGCCGGACAAATTGATTCTACTTTTGGAGAGAATGGCATCGTTAGTACGAGAATTGCCAGAGGAAATGAATATAATCGTGGCATCGTAGTTCAAAAGGATGGAAAGATCGTGTACGGAGCAAACTCCTATGCAAATGATTATTCGGGTTCACAATTTCTGTTAATTCGATATAATTATGATGGCACTGTCGATAAAGATTACGGTCAAAAAGGAGTTGTTAATACCAATTTCAAAACTGCCAAAGGAGGATATGGCGGGGCAATGAATATTCAATCCGACGGGAAAATTATTGTTGCAGGAAATGTAAATAACACAAACAATTTTAGTGAATCCCTATTGGCTGTCGAAAGATTTAATACCGATGGTTCATTGGATACAACCTTAGGTAATAAAGGGACTTCAACAACGGAGTTTAAAAATGGAACTGCGAGTGCTTATTCAGTTGGATTTCAAACGGATGGTAAAATTATTGTGGCGGGAACCTGTAGTTTCAACCAGGGTTTAGAAGTCGATTTCATTGTAGCCAGATATAATCTGGATGGCAAAGCTGATACAAGTTTCGGTAATGGTGGAAAAATCATAACTAAATTTAGTAACTTTCTGCTGTCAGGTGGTGCTGTTGGAGTTGATATAAAAGGAAGAATTTTTGTAGCTGGCACCTTAAGTAATACAAATAACAATGACATTGCCCTTGTTTGCTATAAGCCAAATGGGTCGTTGGACTTATCTTTTGGAACTAAAGGAAAAGTAATAACAGATTTTGATAATTCTCAGGATTTTGGCAACTCAATTGCAGTTTTAAAGGACGGAAAAATTGTTGTTACGGGTTCCACAACAAAAGATTTCAACACCCCTTATGACTTCGCCTTGGTTCAATACAATAGCAATGGCAGCTTAGATAGTTCGTTCGGAACAGATGGAAAAGTAACAACGGATTTCGGAGGAACTTATGATGCATCATATGCAATGACACTGCAACAAGATGAAAAAATTGTCATGTGTGGGCAAACTTATGATAATACCGGTGCATACTATTTTTCTTTAGCACGTTATAATCGTAACGGATCATTAGATAATACCTTTGGTGAGAATGGACTTGTTAAAACATATTTTCCTAATGCAGGAGTAGTACCATATTCTATCGCAATTTCGCCGGACAAAAAAATTGTTGTGGGGGGAGATATATTTGTCTATGGTGCTCCGGATCAAGATCCTCTTGTTGTGAGATATATTGGTCGCGATAGTTCTCCAACTCTCCATCAAACAGTAACCGATCTGATCATTAAATCATCAACACTCAAGCTTTATCCAAATCCGGCCCTCCAGTCAATAACTATTGAAGGATTGAAAGCAGCTGAAAATACAATCACTGTCATCGACACTAAAGGCCGAATAGTTTATTCAATTACGACAGGTAATAACATTTGTAAAATCAATGTAGAATTGCTCGCTAAAGGGCTTTACTATGTGAAAATAAACAATTCGTCAACATTGAAGTTTGTAAAAGAGTAAAAAGGTTCTAATGTTTCTGTCGTAGCAGGGTCTTCATTGCATAGCCATGTGCGCAGCATGAGACCCTGCGTTATAAGGCCACAATGCGTAATTTAGTAAATGCCAATCCGCATAACTCATTCAAATCAATCAAGCCTTTATTATATAACATTTACATGCTACGATTGGCTTCCGCTTTTTCAATTTACTAATTCCTGTGATTTAGTTTATAAATGGTTCAACTATTTACAAACAGAAAAGAATATCAAAACAACAGCATATGTAATTATGCCTAATCATTTGCATTGTATTTTATTCTTTCCATTACCTGATTTTTCACTCAATAAGATTATCAGCAACGCAAAACGTTTTATAGCTTATGAAATAATAAAACGTTTAAAAGAAACAAATCAAATAGAAGTATTGCACCAATTGCAATCAGCAGTTACCGACAAAGAAAAAAAGAAAGGGCAAATACACAAAGTATTTGAAGAAAGCTTTGATGCAAAAAATATTGACAATAGAAAGTTCTTTCTCCAAAAGCTTAACTACATCCATTTAAATCCCGTAAGAGGAAATTATAAATTAGTGAATGACTGGAGAGAATATGAGCATAGCAGCGCAGGTTTTTATGAATTACAACAAGTAAAACATTTTGTTGCCGTTCATTATGAAGAATTAAAATAACGCAGGGTCTCGTGGCTTTGCACAGATGCTTTTAACGAAGACCTTGCTGCGACCTAAATTTGCAAAAGACGGTTTCCTATTAAACCACTTGCTCCTGCTATAATTGCTTTTTTCATCTTTTCTTTTTTTGCTCAGGCTCAACGTTAGCTTGTCAAAAGCTGGCGCAAGATTGATGCGTGGCATTGTGGTCAGGCATCTTGTGCCTTACAAATTTTATTGCTAACTTTTTTGCCTCAATCCGGTTTGTAATGTAAATTACAATACAAAGCCTTCTCCTTAATCATCTGCATAAAAATCACAAATCTTATCCTAACCTTATAGAGACCTTACAGAGACAATATAGAGACAATATAGAGACCCTAAGCGCTGCCAAAGCGCAGGCAAAAGGCAGGTTAAGCACAGGATAATTCTGCGTAGAGGCTACGAACATACCGGCTTAACGGTATTGGCAGGTAAAAAGACCCGTGTTATAGAAGGGTCTTCATTCGAGGGCCTGTGCAAAGCCACAAGAGCCTGCATTTGACTATATAAATTGCTGTCAATAAAACGCGCGGGGTCTCATTAGCCATGCTATAAAGGCTTCGCTATTACAAAGACATTAAATAAATCTACCGCTTCATCAACAGGATGGCATTGAAGGCATAACAAGCAGGAACTAAAAGGTACCAGGTTCATATTTTCTACGAATAAAATACGATATAACTTCGATATTTCTTCGATCTAATTGATCGAAGTTATATCGAAGTTATATCGAAGAAATAAACTTTCAGATATGAAGATGATATCTTTCAAATACCTTAAAGGATACAGTGTCTCAAAACGTCTTTTAGAGAAGCAGGATAGCAGATTCTTATCTGATGGATGATGAGGACAGGAAACGTGGCACGGGGTGAGCATAGAAAAACTCAATTAAAAAATATCTTTGGCATTGTTCATTTTGTTTTTATTTTAAGCCACAAACCATTGCTTCATGCCACAATATATTTTATCGTTCGACCAGGGAACAACCAGTTCAAGATCTATCATCTTCGACCGCCAGGGAAACATTATCTCCGTTGCACAAAAAGAATTCACACAAATATTTCCGCAGCCCGGATGGGTTGAGCATGATGCATTGGAAATATGGAGCACACAGTTGGGAACTGCAGCAGAAGCCATCACCAAAGCAGGTTTAACGGTGAATGATATTGCAGCCATCGGCATCACCAATCAGAGAGAAACGACGGTTGTTTGGGATAGGCAAACAGGTAAGCCTTTACACAATGCAATTGTTTGGCAGGACAGAAGAACGGCAGATTATTGCGATACATTGAAAAGCGGTCACACATCATCTATACAACAAAAAACAGGATTGATAATAGATGCCTATTTTTCTGCTACCAAATTAAAATGGATACTTGATAATGTTGAAGGTGCAAGAGAAAAAGCAAACAACAATCAGTTATGTTTCGGAACAATTGATAGCTGGCTTATCTGGAATCTTACGCAGGGCAAAGTGCATGTAACTGATGTTACCAATGCAAGCAGAACAATGTTGTTCAATATTCATTCTTTGCAGTGGGATGATGAATTGCTTGCATTGTTTGATGTGCCAAAATCTGTGTTGCCTGAAGTAAAAAGCAGCAGTGAAGTGTATGGTTATACAGAAAATGTTTTATCGGCTAAAAATATTCCCATAGCAGGCATTGCGGGCGATCAGCAGGCGGCGTTATTCGGACAAATGTGCACACATGCAGGCATGGTAAAAAATACATACGGCACCGGTTGTTTCATGTTGATGAACACCGGTGAACAACCTGTAAGCTCGCATCATAACCTGCTTACAACTATTGCCTGGCAGATCAATCAGAAAACTTTTTATGCATTGGAAGGAAGTGTTTTCATTGCAGGCGCTGTGGTGCAATGGCTGCGCGACGGGTTACACATTATTCAAAATTCTGCTGATGTTGAAAAGCTTGCAGAACAAACAACATCAAGCGAAGGCGTATATCTTGTTCCCGCTTTCGCGGGATTAGGTGCGCCTTACTGGAACCAGCATGCAAGAGGAACAATGGTAGGTATAACACGTGGTACAACGGCTGCACATATTGCAAGGGCAGCTCTGGAAAGTATTGCCTATCAAACAATGGATGTTATAAATGCGATGCAGGCAGATGCAGGTATTGAAGTAAAAGAATTACGTGTTGACGGTGGCGCTACTGCCAATAATTTACTGATGCAGTTTCAAAGCGATATATTAAATACAAAAGTGATAAGGCCAAGGATAACTGAAACAACGGCGTTGGGTGCCGCGTATCTTGCAGGCCTTGCTGTTGGCTATTGGAAAAACATGGATGAAATATCAACGCAATGGCAGGTCGAAAAAAACTTTGAACCGGTTATGCCATCAGGTAAAAAAGATGAATTGATAAAGTACTGGAAGCGTGCCGTTAATGCAACACAGGTTTGGAGCGAAGGTTAACCTGGCTTAATGCAACAAAATATATTTTTTTTGTGTCTTGTAATTAATTCTTTTAATTTGCCTCACTGACTACTAAGTTGAAAAAGCTTGCGACCATATTATTATTGCTCTTATTAGTGTTCAATTTTGTTGGATACCGTTTACTGTTTTCAGTGTTACAGCAGAAGGCAGATAACAATATTGTTGCAAAGATCGACAAGCAGGATTACAACGATGCTGATCTTGTTACACTCACTGTTCCGCTTTCCATGCCTTACGTAACTGATTCAAAAGATTTTGAAAGAACGGACGGTGAAATAACATTGAGCGGTAAAGTTTATCATTACGTAGAAAGAAAAATATCAAACGGCAATCTCATTCTTAAGTGTTTGCCCGATGTTGAAAAAACACATTTACAAACTGCCAAAGATGATTTCTTTAAACTTGCAAATGAGTTTCAGAATAATACTTCTAAAAAATCAGGCACTGATAACAGCCAGGTTATAAAACTCGTTATAAGCGATTATGAAGAATTGCAAACAACTTCAATCGCTAACTATTCAGCTCTCCTGAACAAAACTTCTTTTTCAGAGTCATCTTTTGCCTTGCTTAAAGGCAGCGGAATAATGCCCGAACAACCTCCCGAAGCTTAATTCTTCACTATTATTTAGTGTATTAAAGTGCATGCTATGCGCATAAATGTTCATGTTTTATAATAACATTTTCAGCGCACATCTATCATCGGAATTTACTTAGTGTTTGTTATTACAATTCAATTAAACAAATAATGCAACCATTTTCAAAGCGTAATTTAATTACCTGCTTATTAGTATTTGCTATTCAACTGGCATCAAAAGCGCAAACAGATATTGACGCGCTTATGATGGCGAAAAATAATTTTTGTGTGGGCGGTACTTACAGCCACAGCAGCTGGACAAACTATTGGGAAGGAACATTGAAAAGAGATAATCTTAATCTTGGCAAGGTGTCAACAAACATGTTCAGTATTATGGGTAATTATGGAATTACCAATAAGCTGAATGTTATGTTTGGCCTTCCTTACATTACTACAAAGGCTTCTGCGGGAACATTACACGGCTCTAATGGTTTGCAGGATTTTTCTGCTTGGCTTAAATGGATGCCTGTTGAAAAAAAGATCAGCGCCAATTCTGTTTTGTCTTTATACGGGCTTGCAGGGTTTTCGCTT
>JABDFS010000092.1 GCA_013286425.1 Bacteroidota bacterium | reverse complement strand
GCAAACGCTTTAAAACAGGTAAATCTTTTTGATAAAGGCAAAGGAAGTGTATTGATTGATGGCACAACGTTTTCAACAGGCACTTATCATTATACTCTGATAATTGATGGAAAAATAGTTGCTTCAAAACAGATGGAGTTTCTTAAATAATTATAATCATTTACAATACCATTTGTTCAAACAATTTCATCAATGTTTCATAAGGATCAACGCACAAGCCTGGATGAACAGCAGATGTTTGTATCACTGTGCTCTTGGTAGCGGCCAACCATCGAAACCTTGATGCGATAGGCAATGCAGCAATCTGACATCGCAACCTCTGAACCATTTGTTGTTAAGCTTATGATATCAAAATCATTACTTGGATTTATCGGGTCAGGCTTCCATGATGCACCGCCATCAGTTGTATAAAACAATGCCTGCCCGCTTGGTATAGAACCGTTAAAACTGCTGAAGCTGCAACTCATCAAACCTGTATTGTTATTAAACATACCCATTTTTATATCGCAATTCCCTTTGTGTGAAAACACTTTTGTCCAGTTGCGGCCGCCGTCTGTTGTGCGGTAAATAAATCCCGGGCCAACACCTGTAAAAATACTGTCAACACTTAGCAATGCAACAGATGAACTGATAGCATACAAATTATAAATGGATAGATCAGACACATTGCCAAAACCTTTGGGTTGAATTTTGTTCCATGTATTGCCGCCATTTACCGTATTATAAATAACAAAGTCGGTTGCTATTGACCATATAATTTTATCTGTTGGCGAAGAAATACTTGAAAATGATTCGCGTGGTTTTGTGAGAACTAATGATGGAATCCATTGCCCGAAATTATCATTGCAAACAATTATTGTGGTAAAGAAGATGAATAGTTTTTTCATATTGGTCAGCTGATTTTTACTGTTGAAATTATGATTTTTAAATTTACTTATTTAACGCAGCTCATTTGCTTTGAACTTATCATTCTTCCATCAATTATTAATGCATATTGATAACTGCCGGATGAAAGCATTGATGCATCAATCTGTACACTTCCTTTTGCATTGTCACTAATATTTATTTGCTTAATTGGCTTTCCTGTTTTATCAGTGATCATTATTTGTGCAGATGAATATTGTTTCGGAAGTGAATAGTTGATTGTTGTTGTATTTGAAAATGGATTCGGCATGTTTTGTTCAAGCGTTGCGTTTGCAATTACAGCCGACTGTTCACTGCTTGCTGTTGACTGCTTCAATCCTATTATTGATTTTATTTCATTCATCTCAGACTTTAAATCTTCAATCTCAGATCTTAATGAATCATTTTCCTTTGATAATTCCTGCACTGCTTTTATCAACGGAACAGTAAATGCTGCATAGCGCAAACCCCATACTGTTTTTGATTTATCAACGCCGCTGAAATCATAATTAATTTGTTGCGCAGCCTTATCAACCTGTTGTGCCAATAAACCGGTGAAATTTATTTTTTCAATATCATGTTTTGTCTTCCATTCAATAGTGTCTTTCTTTCCCAACAACTCATTTTCTTTCGCCAAACTAAAATGATAGGTAACCGGCTTCAGCAATTTTATAAATGATAAACCCGGAACATTTTCTTTTACATCTGTTTTTATCCTCTCATCAGAAAAGCTTGTCCAGTCAACCTGCCCGCCAATGCTGTTCACTGCTTCATCACCAATTCTTACGTGATTATCTTCCAATACATCAGTGTAATAGCCCAATGCCGTGCTGTTGTATATTTCACTAATTCCACCGGTTCCGGCAAACCATCCAAGGAAAGTATTATAACTCCCTTCATAAAGCGTTTCGGCGGCTCCGCTTCCCACTGCTGTATTCGACACACCGGATGAACTGAGTAACGCATACGCTCCCACTGCTGTATTATCGCCACCGTATCCAGTATATAAAGCTTCATAACCAACGGCTGTATTATTACCAAAATAAGAATTGTACAAACTTCTGTAACCAACCGCCGTGTTGTTACTTCCGATTGTGTTTGAATATAATGCAAGCGTTCCTATTGCTGTGTTATAAAACCCTGTGGTATTTGAATACAATGATGAATAACCATACGCCGCATTGCTGTATCCCGTTGTAGAATTGTACATAGAATATGCGCCTGTAACTGTATTGAAAGTTCCTGTTGTGTTTGAATACAAAGAACCATAACCGACAGCTGTCATGAAAGAAGACGTGTTGTGATATAAAGATGAATACCCGACCGCTGTGCTATAATTGCCGCTTTGATTGGAGTATAATGTGTATGCTCCATAAGCTGCATTGTTACCGCCTGTTGTATTGGAAAGTAATGCGTTGGTACCGGCAGCTGTATTATAACTTCCTGTTGAATTCAGGTACAGACTATTGACACCATTTGCAACATTGGAAAAACCGCTGACATTTGAATACAATGACCGAAAACCTAAACCTGTATTTGAACTTCCTGATGTATTTGTGTATAATGATTTTGATCCGATTGCCGTGTTAGTACTGCCATTTGTACCATCGAAATTGTTATTGTATAATGCTGAGTCGCCTATGGCAACAAGATTACTTTGATTGACATTCTTATACAAAGCGCCAATACCCATCGCAATATTGCTGATACCGGTTGTATTAAAATACAAAGCATACGCTCCGTTTGCTGTATTGTTTTTGCCTGACGTATTTGAAAACGATGCTTTATAACCGAAAGCAGCATTATCATTTGATGTATTATTTTTTAATGCCTGGTAGCCAAACAATGTATTGGCTTTTGTTGCAGCAAAATCAATGTAACCTGATTGCTGGTTATTCACTCTGAATGATAAAGCTTTTGCATCTGTAGTTCCTAAAAAATTTGTTGGTGTATTAGTGCCCGTGTTGCCTGTTAGCGACCAGCTTTGCGCGTTGCTATCTATTACACTAAAAAAAACTCCTGTCAATATGTATATAATTGATTTCATGTAACACGATTTAAAAATTTGATAAGTGTATTTTATAAAAATTATCCCGGCAACAAATGTTACCGGGATGTGCAGCCAATACATCATTTAACTGTTTCCATCTGTTTTGAACCTACCAGTTTTCCATTAACTATTAACGAATATTGATAAGCGCCGGATGAAAACGTTGATGCATCAACCTGCACGCTGCTTCTTCCATTCCCACTGATATTTATTTGTTTGACAGGTTTTCCTGTTTTATCAGTGATCATTATTTTTGCAGCGGTATATTGTTGCGGAAGTGTGTAATTAATTGTTGTTGTATTTGAAAAAGGGTTCGGAATATTCTGTTCAAGCGATGAAGATGCAATTGCTGTTGACTGTTCACTGCTTCCTGTTGACTGCTTCACTCCCATCATCGATTTCAATTCATTGATTTGATTTTGCAGGTCGTTGATCTTTGCGTCTTTATCATCATTCATCCTGCTTAATTCCTGCACTGCTTTTACCAGTGGCACTACAAAATCACTGTACCTTAATCCATATAGATCTTTATCATTTTTTGCAGCATCAACACCGCTGAAATCATAGTTCAAACTCTTTGCTGCTTTCTCTACATCCTGCGCAATAAACCCGGTATAAACAACCTGTTCTTTTGCTTTTTTTGCATCCAGTTCCTGTTGTGTCGGTTGAATTTCTTTACCATCTTTATCTTTTAAGGCGGGCGCCTGAATTATTTTATCCGCTGCTTCAAGATCAAGATTATACGTTATAGGGTGCAACTTATTTATGAATGTAAGCCCAGGCACATTTTGCCTGATATTTTTCTTCACACGCCCATCTGAAATATTGGTCCAGTTTGTATAACCCCCAATAGATGTGGTAGAGGAATTACCTATACGTGCCTGGCTGCTTGCTGTGCAGATAGTTGCCTGGCCAATAGCTATCATGTTGTAATAACCTGCAGCGCTTGCCCTTGTGTTGGCACCAAGAAATACGTTATTGTATCCATTATCATAGGCGCCGCCGGCATAATAACCTACCGCCGTATTGTAGTATGAGGTAGAATTATCATTAAGCGCATAATCGCCGACAGCTGTATTGTAACTGCCGGAAGTATTCCAAAACAAAGCAGCAGAACCAAAGGAAGCATTATATATACCTCCGGTGTTTTCATATAAAGCATCTATGCCGGCTGCTGTATTATCATAACCGGTTGTATTATAATACAAAGCACTAACACCGCTTGCCGTATTATAGTTGCCTGTTGTATTATTATATAAAGCGGATTCGCCAT
Organism: Bacteroidota bacterium; assembly: GCA_013286425.1. Classification (GTDB taxonomy): domain Bacteria; phylum Bacteroidota; class Bacteroidia; order Chitinophagales; family Chitinophagaceae; genus Parafilimonas. Next base: position 9,219 of record JABDFS010000092.1, on the reverse strand, counting down.
CGGCAGTGTTAGAAGTGCCGCTTGTGTTAGCGTATAAAGCATATGCGCCACTACCCGTGTTATAATTTCCTGCGTTGCGATATAAAGAGAAATCTCCGTTTGCACTGTTGTAACTTCCCGTTGTGTTTCCATATAAAGCTTCCGCACCATTGGCCACATTATAAGCGCCGCTTGTGTTAGAGAATAATGATTGATAACCATTGGCCGCGTTAAAATACCCGGTTGAATTATCAAACATTGAAGAAAGCCCGTTTGCAACGTTGTCGTATCCTGTTGTGTTGAGATAAAGTGTATTTACACCATTTGCAACATTGCCTGAACCAGTAGTATTAAAAAACAAAGTTTGGTAACCATTCGTTGAATTGTTGTTACCTGTTGTATTTGATTTTCCGGCGTTGCTGCCTATAAAAGTATTGGCAGTTCCTGAATCGCTAATAAACTTTGTTCCGCCTAAGAAATAAGCATTTTGCGCAAAAACATTTTTCCATGATTTACCTGTTGAACCAAGGCTGCGCGCATTGGTGGCATTTGGCAAAAGATCAACATTCACTTTTGTGGGCACAACAAGATCAGACAATGAAGTGTTTGCATTTTGCGCATAATTTTTTTGAGTTGCAGCAAGAAGAATGAATAACACAATTACATAGTAAAATAATGTTTTCATGATCAGCATTTTTAGATTTATGTAAAAAGAATTTATCCTTGTGGTGTTTGCTGAAATAAAAATAGCTGCCTCATACAGCTAAGTCAATCACTACAGATTAAGTGGAAGCAGTAATTTATTTTTTGGTAAGTATAAAATGAAAACCGGCAGTAAGTATTGTTACATTTATAATGCTTCAAGCTTTTTCAAAAACTCTTCTTTTTTTCTTCTTGAAACATCTACAACAGAACCATCACTCATCGTAACAGTTCCACCTTCGCCTTTGGAATAATTTTTTACATGATGCAGGTTGATGAGATGCGAATTATGTATGCGGATAAAGTCATAATCAGACAGCAGTTCTTCATATTCCTTCAATGTTTTTGTTACCAGTATTTTATTTTTTGTAACGAGATAAAACCATGTATAGTTGATATCAGACTGGCAGCGTATGATCTCTTTCAATGAAATAATAGTCAGCCCGTTTGAAGCCGGTAAGGCAATTTTTTTTGAATCACTATGCAGTTGCTTAAGGTTATGAAAAAGCGCATCAAACTGCGGTGCCTGTTGTTGTTTATTTTGTTTTTGCTGGTAATGCTGCAAAGCTTCTTCCAGGTCATCTTTGCCAAAAGGTTTTAATAAATAATCCAATGCGGAAAACTTGATTGCGCGTATGGCATATTTTTCAAATGCCGTGGTAAAGATCACTTCAAAACTGATTGTTTCCAATTGTTGCAACATATTAAAAACGGATTCACCTTCTAATTCAATATCGCTAAAAACCAGCTCAGGCTTTAATTGTTCAATAGCAGCTTTTGCTTCGGTGTTATTTTTACATACAGCCAGTACTTCAACATTCTTAAAATACGAATTCAATATATTCTGTAAGAAAGAGCTGCTGTTTGCTTCATCCTCTATAATGATAGTTCTTATCATATTTCACAACGCTTCTTAATACAGCCGTTTTAAAACGCTGATTCAAAAGGCAGTAATAATTCTATCCGCAAACCAAGAATTTTGTTTTCTGCATCTTTCAAATCCAGCACCCGTATGGCTGCTTTTACTTTTTTCAATTGATTAATAACATCCAGCCTTTCGTTAATGATCTTAAGCCCAAGCGATTTATGCATTTTATTTTCATGTTGTGCAGCAATAGCTGACCTGCCTGTTCCATTATCTTCAACTATACAACATATCATGTTCTCTTCTTTATTTATGCTCACTCTAACCAGGCCATCTTCTTTATTTTTTACACCGTGAATAATAGCATTCTCCACAAAAGGTTGTAATAGCAATGGAGGAATTAAAGTATTCTCCCTGTCAATCCCGGGGCCGGTTTCTATGCTGTAAGAAAAACTGTTCCTGAATCGTAATGCTTCCAGCTGTATATACAATTCCAAGGCGTCCAGATCTTTTGCAACAGGCACTTCCTGTTCGCGTGAATTTTCAAGGATGAGCCGCATGAGCTTTGAAAATTTCGACAGGTATGCCGATGCATTTTCCTTATCATTCTCTATTACATAATTGTTGATAGCATGCAATGAATTAAAAATAAAATGCGGATTCATTTGTGCACGCAAAGCTTTCATCTCTACTTCCTGCACCTGCTTATTGAAGGCTGCTTTTTTTCTCCTGTTGTTAGACCGGATGAAAATGAAACTGAGCAAAGCAATAACAATAACTGAACCAAGAATAATATTTCGTATGAGTGCCTGGCGTTTTATTTCAGAGGCTTCCAGTGCTTTTTGCTGATCGAGTAACTGTATCTGTTTATCCTTTACTTCAGCCAGCCTTTCATTTTCCATTGCTTCTATTTTTGTTTTATTCTCATCGTTAAAAATAGAATCTTTATACAGTGCATATGCTTTATGGTAAGCCAATGCATTTTTATAATTGCCCAGGCGTTCTTCTATTTCAGAAGCCATGTTCGAATAATACATCAGCAGGGAAAGTTCACCTACTTCATTGCTTAATATTAAAGCCTGGCTTATATAATACCTTGCGTTTTTCAACAATGTTGTTTTATCCGCTTTCAAACTGTTTGAGAACCTTAATTTACCTGTAGTGTCTTTTGCGATATCAAGATACAGTTCACCAATACCGCCATAATCGTTACCAATCTCCCGTTTAATGCCCAGCTTTATATCAATTTTCAAAGAGCGGTTGTAAAATATATAGGCAGAGTCGGCATCGTTCATCCGCACCAAAAGATTACCGCGGTTATAATATATTCTTGCCATTGCCGGCAGGTGTTGTATGTCTTCAAATATTTTTATTGCTTTAAGGTTATACATATTGGCACTGTCGTATTTGCCTTCATCTAAAAATACACTTGCCATATTATCAATAGCTGACGCAATACCATACTGATCGCCCGCTTCCGTATAGGCAGGTAATGCTTTTTTGTAATTGTCCAACGCTCTTTTATAATCTGAAAGTTTATAATATACAGTGCCCAACCCGTTGTAAGATCTGCCAACACCGTTCTTGTTATTGATTGATTCAAACAAGCGTAGCGCAGTAAAATTTATTTCGATGGCTTTGGTATAATAACCTAATCCACCATACGAATTTGCTGACACTCTCAACGCATGCCCCATTAATTCTGCAGCGCTGGCTCTTTTAAAAAAGATATATGCCGAATCAGCTTGCCGGATAGCATTTGAATACTGTGATAGTTCATAATAAGTTCTTGCATAACCTAAATAAGCCATTCCAATTCCTTTCGCCCATTTTGTTTGCCGGGAAATTTGCATGCATACAGCTGCATAATGAAAAGCAACGCCACTATCAATAGATGCATATGTTGAGGCCAGGTTGAAATACAGGTTTATTTTATCAGTATCTTTTTTTGCATTTTGTAATTCATGCGTTAATGAATCTGCCAGAGCTTGTCCCTGCAAAGCCTGCGCGTGCACAGCATTTGAACAGATACAGTTTATGGCGATGAATACCATAAACAGGCAGGTATATTTGTACGTGATCATTGCAATGCATTATTGGTTCATTGCAAAATTAGAATGATTATAAAGGCAGCGTCAACGTAACGGATTTATGTAATGTATAACCGGATGTGTTGATAAGAAGAAGCATTATCTATACAACACCTGCACTGTTTCCGGTGTTTGTTGTTTAAGAATGACCTGCTTACCGCTTGTCATCTTCATCAATAATTCATTATTGAAATGACGAATAGTAAGCAATGATAAATTCCTTTCAAGCTGCACATCGAATATCGCATTTACTGCTGTGGCAAGGTGTTCTGTTTTTTCTGCACGATCATCCAAACATAACTGCAGACTGATAGCGCCGGTTTGTATAAGGTTAGGTTTGATATTTAACTCGCCCAATATTTTGTAAAGCTCGCTCATAGGCTTCTCTCCTACAAAAGAAAAATCCTGGCTATGCAAATGCATCAATACCTGTTTTTCTTTTATGATAACAACCGGCGGCAAATGCTTCACCTGTTTCTTTGATATAACCGTTCCGGGCAGTGAAGGGTCTAAGAAACATTTTACATGCAATGGAATGCCTTTGTTCTGCAAAGGTTTTATTGTCTTTGGATGAATAACCTGCGCGCCGTAATATGCCATCTCAATCACTTCATCAAAACTTAATTCAGGCATTAACTGCGCATCAGGAAATTGTTTTGGATCAGCGCTCATTACACCTTCCACATCTTTCCATATTGTCTGGCTTTCCGCATTCAACAAATTAGCAAATACAGCGGCTGTGTAATCACTTCCTTCACGGCCAAGTGTGGTGCTTTCATTTTCATCTGTACTGCCGATGAAGCCCTGGGTGAGGAGGATGTCGTCCATGGACCATAGACCATGGACCATGGTCTTTACTTTTTCTTCAGTATATGTCCAATCAATATTTGCATCGCGGAAATTATCATCGGTGCGGATTATATCTCTTACATCTATCCATTTATTGGCAACACCGGCTTCATTCAGATAATAGCTTACAATGCAGGTGCTGAGCAGTTCGCCTACACAAACAACCTGGTCGTAATAATAATCAAATTCACGTACGGGCTTATCATGCAACAGCCACTCCACTTCCGTAAAAAAATTATTCAGTTGTTCATAACAGGCATTGTAATGCGTGACCAATAAATATTTTGCAGTAGTTACATGCTGATTCTTTATAACGGTAAATAATTGCAATGCTTCTTCTTTATTGCCTGCATAAAATGCCTCCACCACTTTCTCCAGGGCATTGGTGGTTTTGCCCATTGCAGAAATTATAATAACCAACTTCTCATTTGCATAAAGCGAAATAATATCTTTTACGTTCTTAATCCTGTCAATTGTATTTACACTTGCGCCGCCAAATTTGAAAACCTTCATGAATGATTTTTTAAAGCGGACAAAGATAATCGGGGAACAGTGAATGGTGAATAGTGAATAGTGAAGGCAAATCACAATGTTTATCATATCGTTTCGGCAAATATTATTCTCTGACTTGTAAACTCCTGAACATTGAAACACTTAAACTTTGAAACGCTGCAACTTTACTTTAGCTATTGATCTGCCATAGGTATGCATCCCTTTAACATAGGATTTAACCAGCTATAACTCGGCTATAACTCAGGTATAAGTCAGCTATAGCTCAGCTATAAAGCAATAAAACCTTTACATTAGCTGAAACCGACTGCATGTCTTTACACAAAAAGGAAAACGTCCACCCAATCCCGACCCGGGAAATTGCGTGTGGGTCATAACAAAAGAAGGTGGCTACTGGAGAAGAAAACGCGGTACGGTAAAGAAAGCAAAACTAAACAGGGCATTCAAAGAAGGGAACTATTTTATGCAATTGAGCGCTCCTGCCACCCGCCGCATCATGCAAAAACTTAAGCCTTATATGGATGGGTTATATACCGGGCGGTTAAATGCAAAAATATCAGGCAGGTTAAGGATGGGATTAAAGGAAACGGGAAAGCTCAGCCTGCGCTGCCTGAAAGGATTTGAGTTGCAACAGGGGCACCGGTTTGAACGGTTACTACAGGCTCAACCGGATATACAGCAAACACCACATACATTAACCGTATCCATACCGATAGCCGCGTATACTGTAAAGCGTATAAATACATTGGTAACCAACTATTATTTTGAGCTGGTTTTATTGTATGGCGATGTTTCCAAAGAAAATGGTTTGCGCACTGAAAGTGTTGACAGCGATGTGTACGAAATAGCGAAGGATTATAACCTGTTTTGCAAACTTAGCATGGCGCTTCCTGGGCAAGAATGGATCGCTTTACTGAAGGTAAATTCTATTGAAGGCAATGAACCGGCCATGTCACACAAGTTGTATGGGATGAAGGTGGTGGAAGCTGTGGTGTAAAAGCAGAGGAGGCAATTTGACTTTTTTGTTACTATATATTATATTATAAATTTACGTATTAGTGACAAAGCTATTTATGACACACGAACAAACCACAACAAGATAACGAAATGACCTTTCACAATCATGAAGCTAAGAATTGTATGAAATGATTGATAATAAAATAACAGCACTTCTAGGAAAAGCTATCCGAGAAGGTAAATACCTCAATATTGCTTACAAAAATAAAAATGGAGAAATTACCCGATTTTGGATAAGTATTCTGGATATTAAGTCATCCAAAAAACTTAGTGTTAATATATTCAACATTACAAAAGATGAGCCGCTCTTAGACAAGGAAATTTTTATATCAGGCATTCAGAGTGCTGAAATACTAAAATTTTCACATTATGATGTTTCTGAAAAATTAATAAAAAAGATTGACGAGGATGAGAGTTTGATGATATATCAATTTAGTAAGTATAATAATAATGTGTTGAATTATTATTTAGAATGTTACAAAGCAAATCATGACCCATTCCTGCACAAGCAGCATTTAATTCCCAACATAGATTTAACCGAACTAATTAATCAAAATCCATATCCACTAGCAGATGAGCAACAAAGACATATATTAAAGGGAATCTACAATAATGATTACATTAAATTTTATAATTACGAACTTGCTTTATGTGAATTTTCTATAGACTTAAAGTCAAGAGGAAAATTTGTTGTAGCGTTTAGAAAATTAACTTATGACCCAGTTGAAAAAACACTTTACATTGGGAACAAGACACATTTTAATTCAAATTTTTATATTGAAGGCAATAAATATTCATTGTCTTATTATACAGATATAAGTCCTGCGGATTTTGAAACGTTATACCTAAAAGACAAATTAGGTACAATAGGTTCTTTAAGTGGCTCTTTTAAACTAGGAGAAGAAACTAATACAAGATCAGAAATTGTTGTTTTGGGCTATGCTCAAATAGATATATCCAATATTTACAATGAAATAAATTCAGAACTCGCCAATAAAGAAGAAATACAAATTCCTTTAAAAGCTTTCTTCCAAAATTTGTCATTGCTTGACACAACAAACAGAAAAAAACCTAATGTCGTCCTTTATGATACCAATGTCAATATAGACCAACTTCGAACTATTTATAATTCATTAAAATATCCTATTACCTATGTACAAGGACCTCCGGGTACCGGGAAAACGCAAACTATCTTAAACATTGTTGTTAATTGTTTAACGAACAATAGAACATTGTTGGTTTCTTCAAATAATAACACTCCGATAGATGGAATAAAGGACAAATTGATTTTAGGAAAATATAAAAACAAAGAGATACTATTTCCAATTATCAGACTTGGAAACAAACGATGTATAGCAAAAGCAATAAAAAAAATAAAAGAGCTTTATGAGTTTGAAACAAGAGATATTCCCAAGGAAGAACGTTTATCTAATTTGAAAGAAAAGTCAAAAGAAAAAAATAAAAGATTGGATGAAAAATTGGAAGATTACGATAAAAGAATTGAGCTAGAGCAAAACCTTGAATTCGTCAAGGGGTTACTTTCAAAAGGTAGTTATTGGCTACTTGAACAAGAGAAAAAGAAAATCGAAGACCGGTTAAATCAAATTCCCCAAACGACTGACGATAATGTTAAAGGAACATTTGAGGTCATAAAAGATAATGATCAGTTACTACAATACTTTTATTTTGAGTCTTTAAGATATATCAAACGCTTAAAAAACAAAGATTATAGTGCATTAGTTGATATACTGTATATTCAAGACGAAGAAGAGCAAGTAAAAGAATTTAATAAATGGATTTCAGATGATGAGAATTTAGAAAAATTCACAAGAGTATTCCCAATTATTCTTACAACCAATATTTCAAGTCGTAAATTAGGAAACAAATTCAAATTTGATTTATTAATAATCGATGAAGCAGGTCAGTGCGATATTGCTACAAGCTTAATCCCAATTTCAAAATGTAAAAACATGGTTTTAATTGGTGACACAAATCAGCTAAAGCCTATTGTAATTTTTGATGAAATCAAAAATGAGCAATTAATGAAGCAATTTGAAATTGACGAGGATTATAATTACTTCAACAACTCAATACTTTCTGTCTATAAAAGAATAGATAATATCTCAAAAAATATTTTGCTGAGTTATCATTATCGCTGTGGTAAAAAGATTATCAACTATTCCAATATGAGATTTTATGAGAGCAGATTAAATCTTACAGCGATAAAAAACATTGGCGAAGTAAAATTGTTAAACGTAAATAACGTAAATCATAAAAATAAGAACTCACAAATAGAAGAAGCTAAAGAAATCGTAGGCTACATAAAAGGCAATAACTTATCAGATGTATTTATTATAACACCATTTAGAAATCAAGAAGATGTCGTAAATTATTATTTAAACGAAGCGAAAGAAAATGGGGAAATAAACACTTCAGTAAGTTGCGGAACAATTCATAAAGTACAGGGTCAAGAAAATAAAACTATCATTATTTCTACTGCTATTTCAAGGCAGACCACTCAAAAAACATACGATTGGATTAAAGATAATAGCCAATTGATAAATGTGGGCGTTACAAGAGCAAAAGAAAATCTAATTGTTGTAACAGACAAAAAAGCAATAGATATTCTATCCCGAAAAGACGATGACTTGTACGCTTTGATTGATTATGTTGAAAAAAATGGAACAACAGAGATTTCTCAAAGTATCACTAATAAGTTCACAATTGGTTTTTCAAACGATTCCATGTTTGAAGACGAATTCTATAAAACAATGCAACATTATTGTTCTGTACAAGGCAGTAGCTTTAAAAGAAATGTAAAAGTTATTGATGTGTTTCCTGAAGAAAAGAATAATTACCTGGTAAATAAAAAAGAGTTTGACGGAGTACTTTATCAAAGGAATGTTCCTACTATTGTTTTTGAAATAAATGGGATGGAGCATTATAAAAATAAAAGACGAATAGACTCTGATAAAATTAAAATGGCGCTACTACACAACAAAAACATTCGTTCGTTTGCTATTCCAAATCAATATGTAAAACATTATGAATTTATACGAGAATTGATTATGAAGTTTAACGGAGATGTTTATCAAAAAACATTGTTTGATGGCTACGATTGATAAATTCTTCCGCCGTTATTTGTGTTGTCACAAATAAAGAGTTTATGCATGAAATCATCATTTATATAATCGAATTCGTCGGTGA
>JABDFS010000091.1 GCA_013286425.1 Bacteroidota bacterium | reverse complement strand
AGCATCGAATGAGTCGCGTGCTGCTACACCAAAATTTGTAAGTGCTCGCCGGATCGTTTTTAATTGATATAAATCTCCTGATTTCAGTTCTACCTGCGCGCCAATACCAAGCCTGTTATTTTTATTACTGCCGTAAGTAAGACCAGTTAATTGCACCTGCATATAATGACTAACATTACGACTGTCATTTCTTAAAAGATAAACGCCGGCAGGCCCCGACATAAATATATCATCATCGCCATCTAAATTCAGATCAGCAATTTCTGTATGCAAACCCTGTGTTGCTGTTTCAGGAAGCAAATACGAGGCATCACTGAAGCCTTTTGTAGTGTCATTATGAAATAGCTGCAAACCCTTTGAACCGTCAGCAGTTGTTCCGGTAACCAAAATATCTTCATGCCCGTCGTTATCAAAATCAATAAAAGTTACACCAGATATAGTTACATTTTTAAGCGCCGAAGAAAACACCTGCGAAGCAGGATCAACAACAAATCCATTATTGCCTGTATTTTTAAGCAGGAAGGAATTTCCGCCTTTAATTCCTCCAATAAATAGATCAGGCATGCCATCGTTGTTATAATCTGCAAAGGCAATTGCATTGCCTTTATAAGCAGGATTCTGAAGCTTAACTGAATCTGTGAAATCAGAAAATTTTGAGTGCCTGTCGTTATTAAAAAGCTTAACAGATCCATCGGTTGTTAATAAGGCTATATCCAGATCTCCATCAGAATCCCAATCACCAAAATCCATGTCTTTTGCTCCTGAAGCATTGGCAAGATTCATTGCGCCGGCCTGTTCGGTAAAAGTTCCATCGCCATTGTTACGAAAGAATTTATTAGTGCCTGCACAACCAACATATAAATCCAAATCTCCGTCCTGGTCAAAATCAGCAATCAACAATTTATTGCCATCGGTAATATTATTTAAACCAATGTCTTTTTTTATTCTTTCAAAAGTTCCGTCTCCACGATTTCTATATACAATAATGCCTTTGGTGGTAGAAACAAAAAGGTCCTGGTAACCATCATTATCATAATCGGCGAAAGCTGCATCTAATTCTTCTGCATTAAAATTAACTCCGGCAGTAGATGAAACCTCTACAAAATTTCCTATATCTCTTTTAAACAAATAATGCGATGAGGAAGAGCCCGGATTGGAAAAGCTTGTATAAACATACATGGCGCCAGTGCCATCGTCATCTGCAAGTGCCAATACAGAATGATTGGTATTTACCGGTGATGGAAGCGTTAAACCTAAAGTCTGTGATACATCAGTAAACTTTATATCTTTAAACGAACCATAGCTGCTAACATAACTATTCTGGCTAAACCTGCTGTCGTTAAAATCAACTTTAATTTCAGGCAACTTAAGTGATTCCATTTCACTTATATTGTTGGCATAAAGCCTTGATATGCTCATCAGCTTATGAAACTGTTGCATATAATATGCGGCATTTACAGCTTGATTCTTTTGCAACAGTTCAACAGCTTTTTTATATGCAGCTTCAGCCAGTGGAGGAAATTCCGGAGCTATTTTTTTTACGCTTTGTATATAAGAAAGAGCAGAATCTGTTTTGTTCTCCTGAGCCAGTAATTCAGCTAATTGAAGCCGTACAGCAATATTAGCTGCATCAATATCCAGTATTTTAAAAAGATAATATTTCTGCGTAGCGACATCTGAATTATTTTCAGCCAGCGTTGCCAGCATGTTCAAGGCAGGAATATTTTTTCCATCGATCGTTAATATTTGATTTAATTCTTTTTGCGCAGCTTCCTTGTTATTTTGCTTTATATAGCTTGAAGCCATGATCTGCATCAGGTCAGTGTTACGCGGTTGCAACTTTAATCCTGTCTGTACAAGCTTTTCAATGTCGTTAAACTTATTCTGGCCAAGATAAATAAGTGACAGGTTGATATAATTTAAAATATTATCAGGATTCTCTTTTATTGCTTTTTTAAATGCAACCTCAGCTTCGTCCAATTTACCGTCGTGCAAATAAATGATGGCTTTAACTTCGGGCGAAGAGCTGTCCGCACTTGCGTTGTCCTGTGTTTTATCGCTGCCTGTTTTACATGAATTAAATAGTAACATAAACGCTAAAGCAATTAAAATATAATGGCGTGAGATTGCTAACCTGTTCAACATAATAATTCAGCTTATGAAAGCGGATGAAGGTAATAATAATCATCCCGAAATTAACGGCAAGCTATAGTGTTTACCTTTATCTTTACCCACTTTTATTTATAAAAATTGAAAAATAATTTTTTTTGTGATGAAAAGAAAAGCTGCCAAAACAGTAGCTGTTGTAATGTTTATTGCTCTGCTTATTCTAACGTTTGTTTTATCGCGCAACAATCCTTCTTCCGGAAATGACATTGTTGACAGTCAACAAAAGGAAACTTCATTAAAAAAGTATGGATTTTATCTTGAACCTGTGAACCAAGTTGCAGGTATAACGTTTAAGCATGTTTGCCCGGATGTTGATCCCAAATTAGATAACATCAAAATGCAGATCGCATCTATGGGTGCATCCGTTTCTGTTTGTGATTTTGATAACGACAGCTGGAATGATCTTTATTTCACCAACAGCAAAACCGGTAGCAGGAATGCCTTGTATCATAATCTTCACAATGGTAAGTTTGAAGATGTTGCTGCATCAATGGGCATTGCAGATGTAAATACTGAAGGTACCGGTGTATCAATGGGCGCAGTTTGGGGCGATTATGATAATGATGGTTACAAAGACCTACTTTTATACAAATGGGGAAAGCCTGAATTGTTTCATAACATTAACGGGAAAAGGTTTGAACGCGTAACTGAAGGCAGCGGCCTGCCTGGCTGGGTAAATGCCAACAGCGCTATCTGGTTTGATTTTAATAACGATGGCCTGCTTGATATTTTTATTGGTGGTTATTATAAAGAAGGTCTTCACCTGGATAGCTTAAATACAACTAAGATAATGCCCGAGAGTTTTCGCTATTCCAATAACGGCGGCAGAAAATATCTTTTGATGAATATGGGAAATGGCAAGTTTAAAGATGTAACAGAGGAATATGGTTTAACTTCTACCAAATGGGTTCTGGCAGCAGCAGCTGCGGATTTTAATGGTGATGGTTTTCCTGAATTATATGTTGCCGACGATTATAATGTGGATGAGTTTTATTTGAATGATGGCGGAAAAAAGTTCGTGGAAGAAGGCAGTGCTGCAGGTATTGGCCGTATCCCTAAAAGTGGTATGAATGCTTCTTTCGGCGATATAAACAATGATGGAAATGTTGGCATCTATACTACAAATATTACAGAGAAAGGCATTCTGATCCAGGGCAATAATTACTGGCAACCCAATAGTGAGGATATGAAAAATAATCCTTCATTTGTAAACCTTGCGCAGATTTCAGGAATTGAAAATGCAGGCTGGAGTTATGGCGCACAATTCGGCGATCTGAATAACGATGGGTTTATGGATCTATATGTTGCGAACGGATTTATATCAGCAAAGAAAAATACATCTTACTGGTATGATTATTCTAAAGTTACAGGTGGTAACAGCGCTATCATCGGCGATGCAAAAAACTGGCCCGATATGCAAGGCAAAAGCCAGTCGGGTTATGAAGAAGATAAGATATGGCTGAACAACAGTGATGGGTTATTTGAAGATGTGTCCGGTAAAGTTTGCCCACCTTCAACATATGATGGGCGTGCTGTAGCCATGGCAGATTTATGGAACAGGGGTGTACTGGATGTTATTGTAGCCAATCAAAATAACATACCGCTGATCTATAAAAATGATACAGGCAATACTAATCACTGGGTAGATTTTGATCTGCAGGGAACAGTTTCAAATGCAGATGCAGTTGGCGCAAAAGTAGTAGTGGAATGGGATGGAAAAAAGCAGGCGCAAATAGTTACAGGTGGAATGGGCTTTTCTTCTCAAAATCAACACAGACTTCATTTTGGATTAGGCAAGAGCAATAAAATAGATGAAGTAATTATTTACTGGCCTTCCGGTTATGTTGACAAAATTCAAAACCCGCAAATTGATAAACTGAATACTATAAAGGAAAGCAAATAACTAACTGATGCAACAGGAATATAAACTCGAAAGCTTGCCAAAAACGAATGCATTTTCTGAATGGGTAAAAAATAATTTTCAGTATATACCACCGGCGTTTATTACACTTATATTGTTGATCGGCCAGTTTACATACGGCATTTTAGACAGCTATGTAAACCTGGTAGTATCTATCGGCACATCTGTAATAGCCGAAATAATATTGGCAAGAACAGTGCTGGGCACTACTAAAAATCTTGCCAGCGCATACATATCAGGTATAAGTGTAGGAATACTGATAAGATCAAATGTGATCTGGCCATATTTTGTTACCGCCTTACTTTCCATTCTTTCAAAATATGTATTGCGTTATAAAGGCAGGCATTTATGGAATCCGTCCAACTTCGGTGTTTCGTGGATGCTTTTTTTAGGCAGTATGAATGTTGCCGGTTTAAGTATTCAATGGGGAAGTAATCTTGCAGCGATGGCTGTAATCTGGACGTTAGGATTACTAATTGTGAACAGGGCAAAACGATTACATGTAACTGTAACTTATGTAATAAGTTTTGTCATTTTAGCTTATGTGCGTTGCCTTATTACAGGGGATGCATTTCTTGCAGAATTAGCGCCGTTAACGGGGCCGATGTATCAACTGTTCATTTTCTTTATGATAACAGATCCGCCAACATCTGTATCTACCAGAAAAGGAAGAATTATAGTTGTGATATTAGTTGCATTGGTAGAATTTGTTTTGCGTCTTAATCACTTTATATATGCGCCTTTCTTTGCACTGTGTCTTGTTGGTCCGGTAGCAAAATTTATTGACCTGAAATGGAATGTTCCTAAAGCTCAATTGCAAAAGACGTAAGCGCATCTTAATTCGAAATAAAGCTGTAACAACAAGAATTATTTTAATCGATTTTATAACATTAAAAACCTTAAGACATGAGTACTTCAAACGACAATGATTTAATTGTAAAAAACCAGGATACAATTAAAGGAAATCAGGAAACTATTTTAGAAAATCAAAATGATATCAAGGGTAATCAACAATCAATTCTTAAGAATCAGGATACCATTGTAGAAAACCAGGGAGAAATTAAAGACAATCAAAAAGAAATTCTTGATAATCAAAATGCAATTAAAGATAACCAGGGAACAATCATTTCGAATCAAAAACACATTCTTGAAAATCAGGAAACCATTTTAAATAATCAGAAAAGTCTTGATAAAATTTTAAGTAACCAGGAAGAAATATTGTCGCTGTTAAAGAAATAACTAAACAGGAATATTGGACTTTTGCTATAAAGCCTGCAGCATAAATTAGCTGCAGGCTTTATATTTTTTGAACATTCTAAAAATAAGGAGCTTTAAAAACAAAGAGCTATAATAACTACTGATAAAAGTTTTCTCTAAAACGTTTTCGTAAATAAACTGCCATTATTATTTCTGTATAAAACAATATCGCTGTAGCATTGCCTTCTTAATCATTTCTTGTCATGCAGGCAGCACTTTCTCTTTTTGATCTTTCAGGAAAAACAGCATTGGTTACCGGTTGTGATAAAGGCATTGGCAAAGCATACGCAATAGCATTGGCGGAAGCTGGCACTGATATTATCGGTGCATCACGTTCGCTTGAAAAGGGGAGTGCAATTGAAAAAGAAATTACAGCGCTCGGAAAAAAATTCACTGCATATAAAGTTGATCTTGGCGACAAAGATGATTTGTATCGTTTCATTCAAAAAGTAAAAGAAGAAAGTTCAACGATTGATATTCTTGTAAACAACGCAGGAACTATTATGCGCAAGCCTGCAGCAGAGCACCCGGATGAATATTGGGATAAAGTCATCGACGTAAATCTTAACGCACAATTTATTTTAGCACGTGAGTTTGGAAAAGATATGATTGGAAAAGGCAGCGGTAAAATTGTATTCACCTGTTCTATGTTATCTTACCAGGGCGGCATTAATGTGCCCGGTTATACTGCCAGTAAATCTGCTGTCGCAGGATTGGCAAAAGCATTGGCAAACGAATGGGCCGGCAAAGGCGTTAATGTAAATGGTATTGCACCAGGTTATATTGCAACAGGTAATACACAGGCTTTGCGTGAAGATGCAGTAAGAAGTAAATCAATATTGGATCGTATTCCTGCAAACCGTTGGGGAACACCAGATGATTTAAAAGGTGCAATTGTTTTTCTTTGTTCCAATGCATCAGCTTACGTAAATGGAACAATATTAAATGTTGATGGCGGATGGATGGCGCGTTAATAATTACAATGATAGTTGACAATTGACAACACGTTTTGCTTAATCATTAAAAAAAACTCATGCAAATAAGATTTCAGCATAGTCCGAAGGAAACAAGTGAAATGAATACGGAAGAATTGCGCGATGCATTTCTTATAAATAATTTAATGCATGATGATGTAATCAATCTTACGTATTCGCATTACGACCGTGTGATTATTGGTGGCGCAAAGCCTGTGAATCAAAAATTATATTTAGATGCAGATGCTGAGCTGCGTGCTGATTATTTTTTGCAACGCAGGGAAATAGGCATAATCAATGTTGGCGGCAAAGGAAAAATAATTGTTGATGATAAACCTTACGAACTAAACAAACTCGATTGTTTATACATTGGCAAAGGCACTCAAAAAGTTTTTTTTGAAAGCGCTGATGCATCAAATCCTGCCGTTTTCTATTTATTATCGTCTCCTGCACATGCAACATATCCAACAACATTGTACACAAAAGAACAGGCATTGCCTGCAACTATTGGTTCAATCGAAACATCAAACCAAAGAACCATTTATAAATACATTCATGCTGATGGTATTCAAAGTTGCCAGTTGGTTATGGGCCTAACTATTTTAAGCAGAGGAAGTGTTTGGAACACCATGCCTGCGCACACGCACACGCGCCGCATGGAAGCTTATTTTTATTTTGATGTAGATACAGCGCAACGTGTGCTTCATTTCATGGGCCAGCCGCAGCAAACAAGGCATATTGTAACGGCAAATCATGAAGCGGTTATTTCGCCGCCATGGAGTATTCATTCGGGTTGCGGCACCAGCAATTATGCATTCATCTGGGGAATGTCAGGAGAAAATTATACATACACAGATATGGATGCTGTTGCCATTAAAGATTTAAAATAATGCGCAGCATTATTTTGTTTTAATTATTTAGTGAGCTGCATTGCTGCTATTAAGCTTTTGTTGCGTCGCACACTGCAGCGTTCGGTAATTCTGTTCAGCATGAAGTACATTACATAACAATATCATGAAGAAAATAATTTGTTTCGGTGAATTGTTATTGCGCATATCTCCAGCATTAAACAGGAAATGGATACACGATGCAAGCGTGCCGGTGTATATTGGCGGTGCTGAATTAAATGTTGCTGCAGCGCTTGCAAAATGGAATACTCCTGTTAAATATTGCAGTGTAATTCCTGATAATTATATCACCAAAGAAATGTGTGAAGAGCTTGCATTAAAAGGCATTGATATTTCATCAATAATTTTTTCAGGCAACAAACTTGGGTTTTATTATTTATCGCAAGGCGCGGATCTGAAACAAGGTGGTGTTATTTATGATCGTGCTAATTCATCATTCAGCGAATTAAAACCCGGAACAATAAACTGGAATGAAATATTGAATGATGTTAGCTGGTTTCACTTCAGTGCAATAAGTCCTGCATTAAATGAAAATGTTGCTGATGTTTGTAAAGAAGCATTAGCCTTTGCATCATCAAAAAATATAACCATATCTGTTGACCTTAATCATCGTGCAAAGCTTTGGCAATATGGAAAACATCCAACTGCAATAATGCCTGCATTGGTTGAGCATTGCGATGTAATTATGGGCAACATCTGGAGCGCAAACAATTTACTCGGCATTGATGTAGATGAATTTATTCACAATAAAAAAAGCAAAGCTGCATATCTTGATCATGCAACAACAACTGCAAATGCAATCATGCAACAGTTTCCAAAATGTAAAACCGTAGCACAAACATTTCGCTTCGATCATGAGAACGGAATTAAATATTATGCAGCTTTAAATGATGCGCATCAGCAATATGTTTCCAAAGAATTTCATACTGATGTTGTTTTAGATAAAATAGGAAGCGGTGATTGTTTTATGGCAGCTTTGATCTATGGTTTATATAATCAACTTTCATCACAACATACGATCAATTACGCTGCGGCTGCAGCTTTCGGTAAGCTGCATGAAATCGGCGACACCACAAATCAAACAGTTGAAGACGTAGAAAAAATTATGAACGCATGAAACCAACATCAAACGATATTATCAGCATTGTAAAACAGCAAGGTGTTATTCCATTATTTTATCACGATGATGCAAATGAAAGCATTGCCATTGTAGATGCATTATATAATGCAGGTATTCGCATAGTTGAATATACCAATCGTGGCAGTAAAGCTGTTGAAAATTTTAAGGCTTTGCTTTCAGCAAGAAAAACAAAATGGCCTGAACTTTTTTTGAGTGTCGGTACTATTAAAACAACTGAAGCTGCACAACAATTTATTGATGCAGGTGCTGATTTTATTATTTGTCCCGGTGTTATTCCTGAAGTGGCAGCACTTGCACACAATGCAGGACTGGTGTGGGTTCCGGGCTGTATGACATCAACTGAAATCATCATTGCAGAACAACATGGTGCCAAACTGGTGAAATTATTTCCGGGCAGTTTACTAGGGCCTTCTTATGTTTCGGCAATAAAAGAAATTTTTCCTGAACTTATGTTTATGCCAACCGGTGGCGTTGATGTGAATGAAGAAAATTTAAGTAAATGGTTTAATGCAGGTGTGGTTGCTGTTGGACTAGGTAGTAAAGTCATTAGCAAAGAATTTGTCAATAAAAAAGATTATGCATCCATTGAAGCGCTTGCAAGAAAAGCATTGGACATTGTGCAAAAAATTAAACACACTTAAGCAACGATGCAAAACAAAACCATAGGAAAATACAGGTGGACGATCTGCGCACTCATCTTTTTTGCTACCACTATAAATTATCTTGACAGGTCTGTTATCAGTTTGCTTAAATCAAATCTTGAAAAAGAATTTAGTTGGACGGAAAGCGATTACTCAGATATTGTTATTGCCTTCCAGGCTTGTTATGCACTTGGTTTAATTTTAGCCGGCCGTTTTATTGATAAGATCGGGACTAAACTTGGCTATGCTATTTCAATATTAGCATGGAGTGTTGCTGCAATAGGCCATGCATTTGTAAAGAGTACATTAGGTTTTGTATTTGCGCGCGGTGCATTGGGCGTAAGTGAGGCGGGTAATTTTCCTTCAGCAATAAAAACAGTTGCAGAATGGTTTCCTAAAAAAGAAAGAGCATTGGCAACAGGCATCTTTAATTCAGGTGCAAACATTGGTGCTATTGTAGCGCCGTTAACTGTTCCGTTCATTGCAGCAAAGTGGGGCTGGCAGTGGGCCTTTATCATTACAGGTTCGATAGGTTTTTTGTGGTTAATATTCTGGTTTGCTTTTTATGAAATCCCAGCAAGACAAAAAAGATTAAGCAAAGAAGAATATGATTTTATTCATAGTGATGCAGATGAAATTAAGGTAAACGATGAAACAGCTGATGAAGGAAAGATATCATGGTTTCGTTTGCTCTCATTCAAACAAACATGGGCATTTTTTTTCGGCAAGTTTTTAACTGATCCTGTCTGGTGGTTTTATTTATTCTGGCTACCGGCATTTTTAAAAGCCCAGTATGGTATTGGTGGTACAGCGGTTGCATTGCCAATTGCAGTGGTTTATACAATGTCATCATTCGGCAGCATATTTGGTGGCTGGTTGCCTTATTATTTTATCAATAAAAGATGGACTGTATATCGCGCACGTAGAACTGCCATGTTTATTTATGCGTTGTTTGCTGTGCCTGTAGTTTTTGCTCAGGTAGTTGGTGGCGTTAATATGTGGTTTGCCATCATCATCATTGGTATTGCAGCAGCAGGGCACCAGGCATGGAGTGCAAATATTTTTACAACTGTTTCTGATATGTTTCCTAAAAAAGCAGTTGGATCTGTTACGGGAATTGGCGGCATGGCAGGTGCTGTCGGTGGCATGTTGATAGCATGGCTTGCGGGTATGTTGTTCGATCATTATAAAGCATCAGGAAATATAGATACGGGTTATTATATCATGTTTATTATTTGCGGATGTGCTTATGTTGTTGCATGGATCGTGATGCAATTACTTGCACCAAAAATGAAAAGGCTTGAGTTTTAAAATATTTATTTATTGAGATCAATTACCTGCATACAACCGCGATCAATACAACACACTGATGAAGCAAAGCCTGCATTACAGCAAGGCAAAGCTTTGCTGAAAGTGAAACTTGTTGGTATTTGCGGCACAGATCTTCATGCCTTTGAAGGCACACAACCTTATTTTAATTATCCAAGGATTTTAGGACACGAAATAGCTGCAATAATTGAAGAGGTTAATCCTTCGTCGGGCTTTGTAAAAGATGAGTTGGTTACTATTATTCCTTATTTTAATTGCGGGCATTGCATTGCATGCAGAACAAACAAACCTAACTGTTGTGTAAACTTAAATGTTCTTGGTGTACACATTGATGGCGGTATGCGTGAATACATTCTTATGCCGCAGGATAAACTGGTAAAGAACGATGGAATAAATGTAGATGAACTTGCATTGATTGAACCGCTTGCTATTGGTGCGCATGCTGTTGATCGTGCTGCAATAACACCAGGAGAATTTGTATTGGTTGTTGGTTCCGGTCCGATTGGTATGGGCATTATTGAATTTGCACGCATTGCAGGCGCTGAAGTGATTACAATAGATACAAACGATGACAGGCTGCAATTTTGCGTACAGCATCTTAATGTCAAACATATCATCAACCCGGTAAAACAAGATGCAGTTACAGTTTTAAAAAACATCACACAACATAATATGGCAACTGTTGTGTTTGATGCAACCGGGAATTTAAAAGCGATCAACAACGGCATTAATTATTTGGCGCATGGTGGCAGATATGTTTTGGTAGGATTGCAGAAAGAAGATTTTCATTTTAGTCACCCCGAATTTCATAAGCGCGAAAGTACTTTAATGAGCAGCCGTAATGCATTGCGTTCAGATTTTGAAAATGTAATCACTCATCTTAAAAATAAATCGGTCAACTCAAATAATTATATCACGCATCGTATTTCATTTAATGATGTTACCAGTGAACAATTTCACTATTGGCTCAATCCTAAAAACAAAGTGATAAAAGCAATGATCAGTTTTGATTAATGTTGCTTTAGCAGGAAGCCCGGACAAAAATTTATTTTCATTGTATTGTTGTTGTCATTTTAGCAATATTTATTTTCTTTTTCGTTTCGTAGAAACGATTCATTGGCAGGTAAAAAATAAAAGCAAGCGCCAGGCTTTCTAATAAGAACGCTTCGTTATTAAATTACAATTAGTGCTGCTAACCAAATGCTCCTATGGAACAAAAGAAGTGGAATTTGGTAAGTTCAATGAATTGCCATCTGATAGCGGGTACGCCGTTATGTCGGGGAAATATCCGGTTGCATCACAATCAAAAGAGAAATGACGAAGCGGTACAAGGTGTCGGGGCACTTCCAGGTATCAGGCGCCTATTTACACAAAACGTCATTGACAACGATAGTGAGACATCTCTTAAAGTTTACGTCGACTATAATTGCTGTGCTATCTATTTTAAAAAAATACAAAAACAAAGAAAAGAGAGATCAAACAGAGACTAAAGAGAGACTAAAAAGAGACCAAAGAGAGACCAAAGAGAGGAAATACCTTTTTTTAGTATCTGTTTTTTACCTGTTTGATTACATTTTAATCAGGATTATATATGGTGCAGATATTTCTTAAACCCTTATTTTGTTTCCAGGCATGCTGAAGGCCTGGATTGTTGTTATTTCCTGTCTTTCGGGTTTTTTTGGCAGGTAATTCATTCATGCCAGAGTTTGAGTTTTAGGTATCCCCTTTTCAAAAAAACAGGTATTGTTAATAAAATAGTTAATGTGTCTATATTAGGAACACGTGAGTTAGAAACAAAAAGGTAAACATTGCAGAGTATTGTCACCTGGCAGCAACTTGCACCGTACTGTCGGGGTAACATACGGTTGCACCACAATCAAAAGATGAATGACAAAGTGGTACAAGGTGTCAGGCACCTGTTTACACAAAACGTTATTGACAGGAACGCGGCATCTCTGTACAATTTTAAGTTTATAGCTATTCGGGAGATTTATTTCGTTCATAATTATTTTTAATTCCCTCAATGATTGCTTATGCAATTCTCCTCACGTCAAATGACGCACAAACAGTTTTTCATTTTACAACCACCTTCAATTTCATATTGCATATTTTAATAAACAGTACAAGCATTTTTTATATTGCTCATGCTTTCAATCAAAATAAAAATTGCATGATTCAACATCAATAACCATTGATATACGTTGATCTATTTCAAAAAAAATCTATCACATTTTTTGATCGCAATAAATTGTAAGCATCACTTGATAAATGCAATCAAGCCGAAAACGTTTCCGTAAATAAATAAACATAAAACCGTTGCATCTTATTGAAAACTTTATTGTTTTGTATCAGAAAAAAATAAAAAGTTTTTAAACTGATTGGTTGCATTAAAGTAGATACAGAAGAACAGTTGCTCTAAAAAGTTTCCTCACATTAACAACACTAATTTTTGCTATGAAACGAATGATCTTTGCTGCATTTGCGGCCTTGCTATTGCCTTTGCTGAGCTTTGCTCAACAGAACATCACAGGAAAAGTTACAGATGAAAAA
The DNA here is from genome assembly GCA_013286425.1 of Bacteroidota bacterium. Lineage (GTDB taxonomy): Bacteria > Bacteroidota > Bacteroidia > Chitinophagales > Chitinophagaceae > Parafilimonas. Next base: position 1,041 of record JABDFS010000091.1, on the reverse strand, counting down.
GGCGATCCTTTAGAAAGTGTATCTGTATTGGTAAAAGGTACTAACAGAGGAACACAAACAGACAAGTCGGGCAATTTTACTTTGCCTGTTAGCGGTAATGCTACACTTGCTTTTTCATTCACCGGTTATATAAGTGCTGAAGTAAATACCGATGGTAAAACATCGGTTAGTGTTACACTGCAAAGCACTGCAAATAACCTGAACAATGTAATTGTAATTGGTTATGGAACGCAAAAACAGAAAGATCTTACCGGCGCTGTATCGGCAATATCAAATAAAGATTTTAACCAGGGCCAGTTATTAAGTGCACAACAATCTATACAAGGTAAAGTAACAGGTGTAAACATTTCGCAGAACAGCGGAAAGCCCGGTGGCAGTAATACTATACGCATACGCGGTGGTACTTCATTAACACAATCCAACGATCCTTTATATGTGATTGATGGCGTTCCTATTTCAAGTACTGCAGGTGTTGGACAGGCTAATATCAACAGCTATAGCACCAATATATTTGATATGGAACCAACCAACCCGTTGATATTTTGATCAGTATAACCAAGGTTTACATTAACGCTTAATGGCTTTAAAATTTTTAATGTTGTAGATAAGTTGCCAATAAACCTGTTGTTGGTAAGCTCATCAAATATCTGGTCAGAAAAAGAAACAGGGTTTACTCTGTACGGCGGAACATTATAGTAATTGCCTGCAGTATCACGCACAGGATATGTTGGATTGAATACAAGTGTTTCATAATTCATGCTGCTTCCAAACTCACTGCCAACTGTATTTGACACAGGCGCCTGGTTTGAAAAAGTTTGGCCGTAATTGAGGCGCAGATCGAATGTTAAACGATCATTCAATTCTGAATGATTGATATTGATGCGCGCATTGGTGCGTTTAAAATCAGAGCCTATAATTATGCTTTGCTGATCGCCATAATCCAACGATGCACGGTAAGTAGTTTTATTACCGCCACCGGACATTGACAGACCATAATCCTGTGAATAAGCTGTTCTGTATATTTCATCCTGCCAGTCGGTA
>JABDFS010000090.1 GCA_013286425.1 Bacteroidota bacterium | reverse complement strand
GATTGTCTACCGAACAACCGGCTATATTTTGTACATGAACTTTATATACCTGTGAACTTACCGGAGTAACCACGGGCTGAGGGCAATTTATACAGGATAACCCGTTTGGCGGGCTCCATTGCCAAAGTGTTATGTCAGAAGAGCCAACCGGTTTAATTTGATATGAATCTCCAACCGAAATATTTACAATGCTATCAGCAATCTTAACTGTTGGGTATGGAAATACATTAACAAGTACAGCGGCTGTATCGCTAAAGCAACCCAATGCATCTTTCCCGGTAACAATATAGGTAGTAGTTGCCAGAGGCCTTGATGAGGTTACTGAATCTGAAACATTTGAAACAAGGTTCGCCGGCTGCCAGCTATATATATCAGCTCCGGAGGAAGTTAACTTCACAAGATCACCTGTACAAACAGTATCCGGCGCTGATGCTGACACCACAGGTGGTTGAGAAACTTTTACTGTTATTGAATCAAACGCCAGGCAACCTGCACTGCTGGCACCCTGTAAAAAATAAGTAGTATTAGATAAAGGCTTTACAATTGGATCTGCGCAACTGGTACAGGAAAGACCAAGAGCATTCCATAAATAAGTTTGAGCTCCTGTTGCATTCAGCTGAAGAGATTGACCCAGGCAAATTGCGGTGTCGAGGCCCGCATTTACCGGCGGCAAAGGATTTATTTGCAATGTGACAGCTGCAGTATCAGAACAACCATTTATACTTGTTCCAATTGCAAGCAGGTTATATTGCCCGGGAATCTTATAGGAATATGCAGTGTCTTTCGAATATGCTTTTGAGCCATCTCCCAGGTTCCATACCCAGCTAAGATTTGCGTTAGGATCATATATGGCTCCTGCAGTAAGAGACACAGTATCATTTGCGCATGCAGAGCCTGGTGCAGATGCAAAAACATGTGTTGTTGTATCAACCAAAACATTAACAGGCATGGTTAAACTATTGGTACATCCATTAGCCGTAACTGTATTTAATTGAACATTATAACTTGCCGGATGTGTATAATAATGAGAAGGGCTTTGAGCAGATGAGCTGTCGCCATCTCCAAATTTCCATTTATAAGAAGTGATTGCATCGAACAATACTTTGCTTGAATCAGTAAAATCAAATTTTGTAGAATCACATGTTCCTCTGGCAAGAGATGCAAGAAAGTTTGCCTTAACGGAAGACACAACCAAAGTATCATTGTTCACAATAGGCACACGGCAGCCCGCAGTGTCTCCAATTATAAGTTTTGGCAGGTATGCTCCTGCTATAGCATATAAATAATTCTGTATTGAATCGGTTGTATTTTCTACATCGCCATTACCAAAATCCCAGATATATTCTACCGTATTATGAGTCGTTGCTGAAAAAGAAACTCTTAAAGAATCGCACCCTGCTGTTGGCCCATATACCAATCTTCCTGAAGGCCCGTTTATGACAATGTTTTTAACGGCAGTATCATAACAGTTACCAAAACCCTGTGCAACAAGCGTTATTGCATAACTTCCTCCCATAGTATAATTATGCTGAGGAAATATTTCTGTAGATGTAGAACTATCTCCAAAATCCCAGGTAAGTGCATTGTAATGAAGAGAATTATTTTGCGGAGTTATTATTGCCGGAGGGCAGGCAAAAAAACTATCAGCTATAGAAAAGTCGGCAACAGGGTCTGCAACCGTTACATACCTGGGTTTAGAAAGTGAATCGACACAACCAAACCTGTCTTTCAAATTTAATTTAACGTCATACACACCTTCATCCTGATATTTATGAAGCGGAGACGGAGTTGCTGAACTTTTTCCATCGCCAAAATTCCATTGATAGGAAAGTGAATCACCACTGGAGGAGTCAATAAACTGTATTGATCCCAAAATGCATGATTGTGTATCAGCAGCAGAAAATGAAGCAACCGGCTGTGTGATATTTACTGCATTAAAATTTGTAACTGTATCATAGCAACTATTGTTATCAGTTACTTTTAAAAAAACATTATAGATACCTTTTGTGGTATAAGTATGTTGAAAAGGCCCTGAAATAAGCGTGTCTTGTTTTGTACTATCCCCGTAATCCCATATCCATTTATTAATTGTGTAAGTGCCATCACCTGTTGATTGATCATTAAAACTTATAGTTGAATTAAGGCAGTCGCCTGCCTTATTTGAAAATGCAGCAACAGGCCCAAAAATTTTAACCTCTGTACTTTGCTGAACATTTTTTTTACAGTTGTTGGCATCAGTAATAGTAAGTGTGGGAAAATAGGTTCCTGCTTTCCCGTACAGATGATAAACATCAGCATTTGCTTTACTGCCGGAGGTTTTTACACCATCGCCAAAATACCATTGAAATGTCTTGATGTTGTCAGCATTATAATTCGTTGCAGAAAAATAGATGGAATCATACTTACAATTATGCGTTGATGAAGAAGTAATAGTAAATAAAGGAGCTTCCTGGATGATATTCAGGGAATCTATTTTTTTATAATTACAGTCACCATTTGCTACGGTTAACGATATAGTATATTTACCTGTTGACGTGTAAGTATGTGTTGGGTTTGGGTCAGCAGATGTGGTATTATCACCAAAATCCCATAGCCAGGTTTTTGCACCTATTGAGTGATCTTTAAAACTATAAGTGAACGGACTGTCACAATTTATTTTAAAAGAGAAATCGGCAATTGGTGGATTGATGAAAACATAACCAGTTACATTTATTGTATCATAACAAAGGCTTTGAGAAACTATAAGGGTTACACTAAAAGAACCCGTATCTACGTAATAGTGCTGCGGGTTTTGTTCTGTTGATTTTCCACCATCTCCAAAAAGCCAAAGCCAGGTTGAAGGATCCCCTTTTGATGAATCTGTAAATTGTATAGGTGTTTGCGCGCAGGCTACCAAAGGATCTGCACTAAACCCAGCCTGTGGCCTGGTACCCAACGAAACACCATCAGGTAAAACCAATGTGTCTGAACAACCGCCTGCTGAAGTAACTACCAAAACAACAGGGTATACACCGGGCTTTTGATAAGTATGAACAGGAACAGAATCTGTTGAGCTTGTGCCATCGCCAAAACTCCATTGATAAGAAACAATTTTTTCGGCAGAAGTTATTACCGGTTTCATCGTAACGGTCTTCGGTGCACATCCACCTATGGGCAGACTTTGAATACTTTGAATAACGGGTGGCCCAATTTGAATAAGATTGGTTTTAATAATTGAATCAGCACAACCACTTTGATTATAAGCAATCAGCTTCACAGAATATTGTCCCGGATTTTTATAAATGTGAATAGGGTCTTTATCAGTAACGGGTTCGCTGTTATCGCCAAAAAACCATTTGTAATCTGTAGCACCGTCTGACATGTTTGTGAAAGTTATTGTTTCAGGATAAGAGCAGGTAACCAAATTGCCGGAAGCCGTAAAATCTGCATGAACACTTTTTCGTGTTTGTATTGTTTTTTTTACTGTATCATAACATCCGCCAAAATCAGCAATAAGCGTTACAGTATAAGTTGCTACATCACTATAAGTATGTTGAACAGTTGAGCCCGTTGCTGTGGTTCCATCACCAAAATTCCATGTTTGACTGATTGATTTTGGTGTTGATGCATCTGTAAAAACCATAACCTTATCAACACAGGCATTTGAGTAAGTAAAATCTGCTTTTGCCGAACCTACTGAAATTACCTGTCTTGATGTATCAGAACAACCGATGTTGTTAATAGTTACAAGTTGTATATTAAAATTCCCGGAAGTAGTGTATACATGCACCGGATTTTTTGCAGTGCCAGAGTCTCCATCACCAAACAACCATTGATAATTAGCCGGTGACTGTGATTGTGATAGGTTGGTAAAGCTTACAGTTGACGGAGGTTTACAGGCATTATCATACACATAACTGAAGCCTGCTTTTAATGTACCGGATATACCTATAAACCGGGGTTTAAATAAAGTTTTCTTACATCCAAAACTATTTACAACAGTAAGTGAGACATTAAAAGTATCAGGGCTATTATAGAGATGCAGTGGATTTTGGGATGAGGATACATTTCCATCACCAAAATCCCAAAGCCATTGAGATATAGTTCCTGAGCCTGCACTACTTTGATCAGTAAATTGAACCTTCAACGGAGCGCAACCTTGTGTTGGAAATGCCGTTAACCCAACTGTAGGATTTTCATATACAGTGACATAATTTACCTTGATTGCAGAATCTTCGTTACCTGATTGATCTTTTATATGAAGCGTTATTGTGTAAACGCCAGGGGTTATATAAGTTGCACCGGGGTTTTTTAGTGTTGAAACAGAGCCATTCCCCAAATCCCAAAGCCAGCTGGTTGGCTGTCCTGTTGAAATATCTGTAAACTGAACTACCAAAGGCGAACAGCCTTGTTGAAAATTTGCAACAAAGTCTGCATGCAACTGGGCATCAACGTTAATTGTAACGAATAAAAAAATAACAAGGAGATATGGACTTTTTAAACAGCACATTTATCAACCATTCGGTTCAGTTATCAAATACTTACGTAATTCTTCTGCTCAAAGCTCCGGCCTATATTTTCTTTTATTGAAATATTCTTATACTTCACAACATAATGATAAATGAGGTAATTTTTCCCGTAAATATGTGCGCCATTACTTATTATTCAAGGACCCGGCCTAATAAATATCCTGAAGATAAGCAGTGTAGAAATTGTCTATTCCATTCATTGTAAAATTCCTCGCTTAAAATCAACTTCCGCTAAAAATAATCCTTCTGAAGGTACTGAAAAATATGCTGCTGCATGACTTTTTGATTCAATCAATCTTTCAAGCTCTGAGATGTTTTTCCCATCTTTTGCAAACCGAAGCATAGTACCAACCAAACCCTTTACCATGCCACGCAAAAAGCGGTCCGCTTTTATTTCAAAACGCCAGAAGCGATCATTAATTATCCATTCACATGATTTTATCTCGCAATAAAAATTTTTTACCTGCGTATTCTTTTTTGAGAAGGATGTAAAATCATTAAATGCTGGAAGTAAAGCTGCCATTTCATGCAACAGACCGGTGTTAATGTTATATGGATAAAAGTAAGCTCTCTGAAAAGAAAAAGGGTCTTTGAATTTGATGATGTGATAATGATAAGTTCGTGCAATTGCATCAAAACGGCAATGGGCACCGGGCCGAGTTTTGAAAATATTTTTTACAACTATATCATAAGGCAGCAAAGCGTTCAAATTATAAATTATCGTTTTATCTATTTCTTTGTTTGTATCAAAGTGAAAAAAATTCTGCAAAGCATGTACACCTGCATCGGTACGTGATGATCCTGTTAATTCATATTCCTCGTTAAAAAAAATCTTTAATGCGCGCGATACTTCAGATTGTATGGTATTTGCATTCAGTTGCACCTGGAAACCGCTATACCGGGTTCCTACATAAGCTACTTCAATAAAATACCGCTGCATACACAGTTAATTATCGAAGCAAAGATGCAAAACGTTTTTTATAATAAGGGTCGATTATCTGGCTGGCTAATTCAGGATATTTACCATAATCATACACATATTTGTAGAGCGCATCGTAGAGGCTGTAACGCCCGTCATCACTTATAAATAAACTTCCCAATAATTTCACCTGGTCTGTAGTTATACATTTTTTCTGAACAAATTTTACAGCAACCTGTATCATATCGTTATCGTTGTGTTGCGTAAACATTTTTCGTTTCAATTTGTTCAGGTCATCATCAGAAAGCGTGCCCGCACAATCCTGTTTTACTCCATCAGCAGAACTTACAGCTGTGGTTGTTGCTGCCGCAGCAGCAGGTACAATTACAGCCGCACTGTTATTTTGATCAGGCTTATAAAAAGGATTTGATACATCCTGCTTTGCAGTGGTATCTGTTACTGCTGTATTGTTTTCTGTTGAAGTATTTACAGGCGCAGATGCTGTTGTATCGGAAGTAACTGTATCACTTGTTGTATTATTTATGGAAGGCACAATTGCCGGCGCTGCTGCTACGGCTGCACCACCCGTATTTATAGTTGAATTTTCTGCAATATTGTTTTGCGCTGTCGAAGCCGGTATAGCTGTTTGCTCTGAAGGAATAAACACATTTATTGTATCGCTGCCGTTTTGTGTTTTATCAACAAACTGGATGTTTGTGCCTGTATCAACATCTGTCTGAGATATTTTCTGAGGCTGCATGCCTGCATTACTTCCGGGCTGTAAAACACTTGCAGCAGTTGCTACCGTTGCCGCAGCAACCGTTGTGGCAGCCGCTACATTTGCATTATTGCCCGATGCGTTATTGGTTGGCGGTTGTGAAAACGTTACGTTTTGCCTGGTAAGTGTTGAATCACTCACCACATCAGAAAGCATACTGCTGAAAGCAGTGTCTTTTGTTGCAGCTACATTATCATTCGCAATAACTTTTTTTGTCTGTAAGTTTTGCAATACCCATTTATTATTATTATTCTTAAGTATATATCCTGCATCTTTTTTATTTATTGTACAGGCAAAAGGCTGATCCGGGAATTTGTTCATTGGAAAGCTTACCGTAAAATTATAATTGCCATCTTCTAATTTGGGTATGATGATATATCCGTAGTCTGATGAACTATACACCTTGCCGTTCAATACAATGGCAAAGGGCTGTTTATCTTCACTTTCCACATAAATAAAATGTTTTTGCTGCGCCTTTACAACAAAGTTTATCAAACAAAAAAATATTAAAAATGTAAACAGCCTAAGGGCATGCTTCATAGCTGAATGTTTAAGCAATGATTCGTTTTTACGTTGCACAAAACTAATATAAAAACAGAAGTGGCCGGGTGCGGGCTGCCATTGCCTTTTACATTTTAACCATTTATACTTTTATTTGCAACGCGATTAATTTGCCTCCTTTACATTTGCCGACTTTAAAATTTGCACATGATATGCCGGGGCCTGATGCACTGCGTTCTATTTGTGTATGCAATAAATTAAAAATTACATGAAAAAAAACTTTCTTATTCTTTCGCTGTTGATCTGCACAGCGGCGCTGGCGCAGGATGGAAACGAGCCTGCCGATACTTCGTGGAAAAAGATCTATCGCGCCGAGGCTACAAAGATCAACGATCTTGTACATACAAAGCTTGACGTGAAATTTGATTATGCCAAATCGTATATGTACGGAAAAGAATGGCTTACAGCTCATCCACATTTCTATCCAACTGATTCGTTAACGCTTGATGCAAAAGGCATGAACATAAACCAGGTTGCGCTATTTGTAAATGGAAAAACAACGCCTTTAAAGTATACGTATGACAGTATGTTCCTGCGTATTACTTTAAATAAAACATATAAAGCAAACGAGAATTATACAATTTATATAGATTACGTTGCCAAACCTGATGAATGGAAAGAAGGCGGAAGCGCTGCTATTTCAGGCGCTAAAGGATTATACTTTATAAATCCCCGTGGAGAAGATAAAGACAAGCCTACCGAAATATGGACGCAAGGTGAAACGGAACACAATTCTGTATGGATGCCGACGCTTGATAAACCCAATCAAAAAAGCACAGATGAAATTTCAATGACGGTGCCTGACAAGTATGTTACATTAAGCAATGGCTTGCTTACAAGCCAAAAGAAAAATGCTGATGGCACCCGTACCGATACATGGAAAATGGACCTGCCGCAATCTGTCTATTTATTTTTTATGGGTGTAGGCGATTATTCAATTATCAAAGACAGTTATAAAGGAAAAGATGTAGCGTATTATGTTGAGAAAAAATATGCGCCAGTTGCACGCGGCATTTTTGGTAACACGCCTGAAATGATAAAATTTTATTCTCAAACATTAGGCATTGATTATCCATGGCAGAAATATGATCAGATTGTTGGCCGCGATTATGTAAGCGGTGCGATGGAAAACACAACGGCTACATTGCATGGCGAAGGCGCTTACCAGGATGCACGCCAGTTAAAAGACGGCAATGATTGGGAAGATGTTATTGCGCATGAATTATTTCACCAGTGGTTTGGTGATCTTGTTACCTGCGAAAGCTGGGCTAATATAACAGTGAATGAAAGCTTTGCTGACTTCAGTGAAACCATCTGGAATGAATATAAATACGGCCAGGATAAAGGTGATGAAAAAAATTATGATGATATGCAAACCTATCTTAACAGCAACAGCGCTGATAAGCAGTTGGTTCGTTTTCATTATGCTGATAAAGAAGATGTGTTTGATGCAGTAAGTTATCCTAAAGGTGGACGCGTGTTAAACATGTTACGTCATTATTTAGGCAATGATGCTTTTTATGCTTCATTGAATAAATATCTCAACGATAATAAATTTAAAAACGGTGAAGCGCAGCAATTGCGTTTAGCATTTGAAAGTGTTACCGGCCAGGATCTGAACTGGTATTGGAACGAATGGTATTATGGCACAGGCCATCCTGTTTTAGATATCAGTTATGTGTATGATGATGCAGCACATAAAGCATCTGTTATTGTTCAGCAGAAACAAACACAACAGGTATTTAAAATGCCGGTGAATATTGATATCTATAACGGTGCTAATAAAACACGCCACCAGGTTTGGATACAAAATGCTGTTGATACTTTTACTTTCGATTATACAACAAGGCCTGATCTTATAAATTTTGATGGTGATAAAATTTTGCTCTGCGAAAAAACAGATCATAAAACTGCAGACAATTATCGCGCACAATGGAAGTATGCTCCTTTGTTTGTTGATCGCCTTGAAGCCATAAATTATTTCGCTGATAGTAAAATGCTGGATGAATTAGCACTCGGTTTGAATGATAAATATTATGGCATAAGAAGCTTAACCTTAGACAGGTTAAAGCAAATTCCTGATGCTGCAAAGAATGCATCTATACTGCAGACTGTTCAGCGTATTGCGGTGAGTGATGAGCATAACAGGACAAAGCAAAGAGCTATTTCAATGCTGGCATCAACAAAAGACCCTCAGTATAAATCTATTTACGAAAAAGCCATCACAGATTCTTCTTACAGTGTTGCAGGTGCAGCACTGGATGGCTTAAGCAAGCTGGATTCTGCTAATGCATATTCGCTGGCAAAACAATATGGCACTGATGCTAAAGGTACTCTTGACCAGGTGGCTACGCGTATCATTATTTCATCAGGCAATGAAGCGGATTATGATATGATCGTTAATAAATATGATGCGTTGCCTTTAAGCCAGACCAAATTAAATATTACACCGGCATTCTGCACTTATCTTTCAAAACTGAATGATACAGAAAAAATAAAAGCCGGTATTGATAAAGTGGTTGCATTCAGAAATGGTATTCCCGAACAATACAGGAGCTTTACAGATCCTGCTATTAAAGGTGGTTTACAAAAACTTGCTGCAGCAAAAGGCGGCGATGTACAGGCTTATGTTGACAATGCTTTGAAATAAGTTTTGTTACCTGATAATAAAAAAGCTCCGAAAATAACGGGGCTTTTTTTATTGCTGAATGAATACGATGCACAAGCAAACACATTCATCAAAAGTTATTATTTGTTGACAAGGAATCAATGTAAATCTTCGAAAGATTTTATTTACTTCGTTGCTTTATTAAAATACTAATCTCATGAAAAAACTTTTACCTATCCTATGCTGTCTTTCTATTTGTATCATTTCAAATGCACAATACAGGGTTGTTAAAAAAAGCCTTACCGATATCGGGCTTGTAAACAACAGTGCCAATTCAATGGTTGTGCAACAGGACGATAAAATTGTTGCCATTGCAAGCATACAGGAAGGAAGCAATTATAAAATCGGTATCCTGCGTTACACAAAATCCGGTGCGTTGGATAACAGTTTTGGAAAGAATGGTGTTGATACATTTTCAGTGTCAAAACTTTTACCTTCCTATCAAGGCATATCATTAAGATCATTAACCATACAAAGCGATGCAAAGATTGTAGTTGCAGGTTCTGCATGGTACACTGCAGGCGTTGATTATCTCAGCGATGTTTTTGTAATGCGTTTATTAAGCAATGGAATTATTGATTCATCATTTGGCAGGAATGGAATTGTTACAACTAATATCAGTTCTTCAACAGGCCTTTCGATTGATGATGGTTACGCAGTAAAAATGCAGGACGATAACAAGATCGTTGTTGCAGGCCAAACTTATGATTACCTGCAACATCGTTTTCTCGCGATCAGGTATAATACAAATGGTTCTGTCGATAACAGCTTCGGTTCTGCGGGTGCAAATGTTTTCAGCATTGGCGTTTCAGATGATGAAGCATTTGCGCTTACTATACAAAGCAATGGCAAGATCATTCTTGCAGGTGAATCATATTTAAACAGTGTTAGTTACAGGATCGCTGTTGCACGATTGAATAAAACCGGGACACTTGATGCATCATTCGGCAGTAATGGAATTGTTACAACCAATATTGCTGCAGGCGGCGATGAAGCGCTTGCGGTAGCAATTCAGAATAACACAAGAATTGTTGTAAGTGGTTTTACCGCTTCAACTGTAAGTGGCAAACGCGATGCAGTTTGCCTGCGTTATACAAACAGCGGAACACCTGACAGCAGTTTTGGTATTGCAGGAAAATCTATCATTGATGTTGGCGGAAACGATGATGTTATCAACAACGTATTGATTCAACCTGATAATAAAATTTTGATGACCGGTTATACAACTGCTTCCAATAACATAAGCGATTTCTTAAGCATTCGCTTATCAGTAAATGGCAGTAAAGACAATACCTACGACGCTAATGGTATTTCAACTTCAAGTGTTTTTCAACAGGGAGATGTTGCTAATGGCTCAGGCATTCTTTCAACAGGAAAAATTGTACTGGCAGGACAAACAGCCAACGGTGCCGCGAAGTTTATAAGTCTTACTGCATATAATAAAACAGGTGTTGTTGACAGCACATTCGCAAATGATGGAAGTGTTATCACAGGCATCGGTTCAAGTGATGATATTGCTTATAAACTTTTGCGCAGTCCATGGGATAACAGTTTGTTAGTTGCAGGCATTGCAAACGGTTATTGGGTACTTGCAAAATATAAAGCATCAACGCTTGCATTAGATCCTTCATTTGGTGTGAACGGAACTATCAGCGCAAATTATTCCAATCCTGAAGATCCGAAAGATGAACCGTCGCTTGCCATTGATGCGCAGGCAAAAAAGATTTATCTCGCGGGATATACGGGTCAAAAAATAACTATCGTACGGTTTACAAATAATGGTAAGCTGGATACAACATTTGCGAATAAAGGTACAGTTGATTATGGTTTAAGTATTTTTTACGGAGCGTTTGGGCTTGAATCATCTGATCATAAAATTTTATTGGCAGGCGTGCGGCAGGAATCTAACAGTGGTTACAATTTTATTGCAAGATTAAATGCAAACGGAACAACAGATTCATCATTCGGTACAAATGGCGAGGTAAGAAATTTACCATTAACACCAAACTCTATTCAAATGAAAAGAGATAACAGCACGATATTAATTGGCGGAAGAGTGCCGAAAAGTTTTAATGGTGCGTTGGGTGTTTTATCGCTTAACTTAAATGGAACAACCGATCAAACATTTGGAACAAATGGTTTGGCTTCGAGATATTCCAGCAACGCCAATGCAGAAATATATTTTAAGTACAATATTGCGCAGGATCAATTGGGAAGAATTTTGTTAAGCGGGGGTGTACAGGGTGGCAATTTTAAGTACCAATTTTCTGTAACAAGATTTTTGAAGAGTGGCGTTATAGATTCATCATTTGCAAATAATGGTTTGTTTGTAAAAGATGTTTCAACAGGAAGCTATAGCGATAATTATAATGAAGGCATTTCAAGTTTTTGCAGTGGTAATAATTGTTCAGTGCTTACATCCGGAATTAAATTGAGTGATGGTGATGAAAAGTCAACTGTAATTATTATGACTTTAAAAAATGATGGCAGCATTGATCCCTTGAACAATACTACAGGTTATATTGATACAAGTTTTTACAATGATATGTATGAAGGAAGTTTTGCTTCGATCATTGATACGATCGGTCAGTCAACCGAAGTAATGTATGTTGCCGGTAAAGCCAGCAATGGTGTTAACAGCGATTTCTTATTGATAAAACTGCAAAAGAATTTTGCGGCCATTAATAAAGCTGCGATTGTACAAACAGATTACCAGTTAAATGTTTCTCCTAATCCTGCACACAATAACATTCATATAACCTACAATATGCAACAGGCCGGTGAGGTAACCATTAAGCTTACAGGTTTTAATGGCAGGCTCATTCAGCAGCAAGCAATTTTTAGCAATGCAGGAAAACAATCTGCAGATATGCAAATTCCTGCAGCAACCTTGCCCGGTTATTATTTTGTAACGCTTAGTTGCGGAAAAGAAAATAATGTAAGTAAACTATTAGTACAATAAGGGCTAAATAAAATGGTGAACACTTAATAACAACGTTCACCATTTTATTTTATGAAGATGATCTTCTTTCGATCTTCTATTGGTTGCATTACAGATACAATTTATACGCACCTGAAACAGATTTGTTAGAGGTTTTATCCCACACCTTAAATGTAATTACTACGTAATCCTGCGGATTGCTAAGCCTTCCTATCTTTTGATTCAGCAATATATATTTTGCATCAGCAGGTGTTGCACCTGTACTGTAAACCGGCGCCAGCATTGAAAGATTTTCAGTTAATGTTTCACCTGAAGCCGTGCTTGCTTTTTGAGATGCATCCAGGAAAACCCTGCCATCTTTTACCTGCCATCCATCTACTACCATACGCAAAGCAATACGATCGCCCACCTGTACTTTATTGTCATCACTAACAGGCTGGCCGCCTGAACCGGTAAGAAAAGCTTCTTCAACATGCAAACCATTTTCTTTTAGTTCAATGCCATTTTTTATTTTATCGTTTGATGATTTGCATGAACTGAAACAAATAGTACTTGCTGCTATGAAATACGAAAAAAACTTTTTCATACAATTTAAATAACAATGTTCACCATTCTGTTTTTTATGAAGATGACCTTCTTTGGTTCCCTGCCCTCCAGCCATTTTTGCACAACATCATTCTGTAAGACAATTTCTTTTACTTCATTTTCAGATGCATCTAAAGATATATTCAATGTTGTACGCAATTTTCCATTTATACTGATGGGATATTCTTTTGATGACTCAACCAAATATTTTTCATTCAATCTTGGGTAAGCAGCGTCCAATACGCTTCCTTCATTGCCTAATGCATGGTATAATTCTTCAGCAATATGCGGCGCATAAGATGATAACATAATTACCAACGGTTCAAGAATTTCTTTCTTATGGCATTTCAGATCTGACAATTCATTGGTACAAACCATAAATGCAGAAACGGCTGTGTTATAAGAAAAGCGTTCTGTATCATCTTCAATTTTCTTTATGGCTTTATGTAACACTTTTAATTCTGCATCTGTTGCCCTCACCCCCGGCCCTTCTCCACTCGTAGAGAGGGGAGAATTATCATCCTTATAAAACAAACGCCAGAATTTTCTTAAGAACCGGTGCACGCCTTCAATGCCTTTTGTATCCCAGGGTTTGCTTTGTTCAACCGGACCTAAGAACATTTCATACATGCGGAAAGTATCAGCACCGTATTTATCAACCAGGTCAGATGGGTCAACAGTATTGAATTTTGATTTAGACATTTTCTCTGTTTCGACGCCGCAGATATATTTTCCATCTTCTAAAATAAATTCTGCATTTGCATATTCACCATTGCGCCATTGCTTGAACTTTTCAATATCTAATTCTATACCATCAACAAAGTTTACATCGACATGTAAATCTTGTATTTGGCAATAAGGAATTGTTGTATAATCATCTTTTAATATTTCAAAATTGAAATGCTGATTAATGATTTCGTAAGCTTTTTTATTTTCTTTGATGATTTTGCTTGAAATCATATCAAACACACCTTTTGATATAAAAACTGCTTTACCATCAAATTGATTTATGTTAGGTTTATAAGGCAATTCATACTTGCTCATTCTATACACAAACCTCGAACTTCCCT
>JABDFS010000089.1 GCA_013286425.1 Bacteroidota bacterium | reverse complement strand
CCGTTATGCAGAAAGTTTAAGTGCCTATGTGCGGCAGTTTATGGCAAGGATGGTAAAGCCGGACGTTGATTTTATAAAAGGATTGTGCCCTGCAATTGCCATCGAGCAAAAGGTTATAACAAGAACGCCGCGCAGCACTGTGGGCAGCATGACTGAAATTTATGATTACATGCGGTTGTTGTATGGAAGAACCGGCAAAACTATTTCTCCGGTCAGCGGAAGGGAAGTTAAAAAAGATGATGTAGCCGATGTATTGAAAGTAGTACAGGAATTGCCTGCAAACAGCAAGGTATATATTCTTGTCCCGTTTCGCAGGCATGCCAAAAGAGATGTTCGGGAAGAACTGAATATTTTGTTGCAGAAAGGGTTTTCAAGAATGTATATAAAGAAGGGAGAAGTAAGAAGTGAGAAGTCAAAAGTGAGAAGTAAGAAAGAGGGAGAAAAAGTAAATGAAATAATTACGATAGAAGATTTACTTGAATTAGATGATAAAGAACTTTCTTCACATCTCACATCTCACCTCTCAGGTTTTTTTTTGTTTTGCACAGGTTTGCTTTTCGTAAATTCCTCCTCATTTAAATGCATAATAATTCTCCCAAAAAGTAAAAATGCGTAATGCCTTTTACATAGCGAAAAACTTTTTTAAAAATATCATTTGGGCATTTCGCTTTTTTTTCACATATTGCATTACGATAATTAAAACTAAAGATCACTCCAAAAAAATCGTTGCCTATTATTTGAATCTCTACCCGGCATTTCCACATTAAAGAACCTTTACAACTTGAAGTGGCTTGCCCCTACATTAAAGGCACGATTATGAAACTGCATCAGCAAACATTAACAGACACCCAACTTATACTGAATTTTCAGCAAGGCAACTGCAATGCTCTTGAAACGCTTGTTGGCCGTTACAAGGACAAATTGTTTAGCAGTATACTTTTTCTTGTGAAAGACAAGTTTCTTGCCGAAGATCTTTTCCAGGAAACTTTCCTGCGCATAATAGATACTTTACGCAGCCATCGTTACAATGAAGAAGGTAAATTTTTGCCCTGGGCCATGCGTATTGCACACAACCTTTGCGTTGATTATTTCCGTAAAGTAAAACGGTCTCCTACCATTTTAACGCAGGATAAAAAAGATATTTTTGATGTGATACATGTGGTGATAGATGACAACGCCGAACACCGCATTATGCGTGAACAAAGTTATGACCGCGTTCACCGGATGCTGGATAAATTACCCGAAGAACAAAGGGAAGTTATTGTACTGCGGCATTTTGGAGATATGAGTTTTAAAGAAATTGCAGAAACCACTAACTGCAGTATAAATACAGCGTTGGGAAGAATGCGTTACGGGTTAATCAACCTGAGAAAAATGATGACTGAAAAGCAAATTCATCTATAGGAAAAGGAATTGTTATTCTGCGGCATGAGGATGTTGGATTTGATGTTTCCCCAAATTTGCTTACTTAATATTCACTACCTGCGGAATAACAAGATTAAATAAAGGCTGAGTTTTCAGCCTTTATTTTTTTATAACTATCACTGAAGCGATATCCTTACTTCTACTTCAATTCTAATTATCATAGAATTTAAAATTACCTGCCGACACTTCATTTTTATATTTAATTCTTCTTTGTATCATCGTTTTGGAAAATTACAAGAAACAATGTTGGTTTGGAATTGGTTTCAAATGCTGTTGGATAATCATCACCTTTCAGGTTATAACAAATTGTTAGTTCATTGTTTTCAAGTTTGTAAATAGCAGTAAAATGCTTGCCTGTATTTACGCCTTCTTTTCCATAAATGTCCATTTTGCAATCTTGATATTTAAGAGTGCCTTTGTCAACACTTTCAGCTGTGAACATATAAGCTGTATCGCTGATGATAAGTTTTTGTTTTTGAAAAGCTGCTGCGGGAAGTTCTTTACCGGCAATTGCCTGCTTTATTGGCGTCCAGCTACCGTTTAATGAAGTAGAACCATTCAAAGATTTTTTTGTGGTTGCACAACCAAAAACAAATAACAGGCATGTTGATATAATTAACAGTCGCATAATTTAAAATTAAGTCCGCTAATTTAATTTTTACTCTTAATATTTGAGTAGGAATTGTTAGCTGCCAGCGTTCTTGTGTAAGAGTATAAATTTATTCTGACTGCAGATAATTACCCAAACGTAAAAGTAAATGCTTCAAAACCCGGAGAAGGAATATCTATTTCAATTGTGTGTTCACTGTAATCATTTGAATCAAACAATGTATATAACTGAGACATGCTTACTGTTACGTCAGGCTGTCTTTTTCCGTCAACTATAATTTTTAATGTAACAGGTTTTTCAGATGCCGCAACTATAAATACTTTACCCGAAGAAAAATGTAAACGTATTTTGCCATTGCCATTAATTAGTTCAGCATGATCATTTCCAAACTGCCACCTGCCCTGCAACGCAAAATTGTTTAACGCTAAAGTCTTAGGCAATGAATACTGTTTTGGATCTGCAGATGCTGACTGCTCTGTTGTTAAATTTTTAAGCCTTGATAATTTAAAATACATTTCAGGAGAATGAACGCTGCCTGCTTTTACAACAGTGATATTTGATGATGTCCCCTTCAGGCCAAGTGCTTTACGAATTGCATTTTCTGTATGATCATAATTGCCTTCTCCAAAATGTTTATATACGATGTTGCCGTTTTTATCAATTAAATATTCTGCCGGCCAGAATTGATTTTTATATGCTTTCCACGTTGCAAAATCATTGTCCTGTGCAACAGGGTAATGTATATTGAAATGCCCGATTGCAGTCTGCACGTTGTCTTTTTCTTTTTCAAAAGCAAACTCCGGCGTATGCACACCGATCACTACCAAACCACTGTCTTTATAAGTATCATACCATTTGGTAACATAAGGCAGTGTGCGTATGCAATTAATACAGGAGTATGTCCAGAAATCAATTAAAACAACTTTGCCTTTTAATTTTTCTTTGGTTAACGGGTCGCTGTTTAACCAATTGGTGATACCTGCAAATTCAGGCGATGCACCATAATCAGTCAATTCAACTTCGTTGGTCGTATTGCTTACCGGTTTCATCGTTGCTGATGTATTTTCAGTACTGTTTGCACTAACCAGTTTTTGTTCTAACCCGCTTTGCGGAAAAAATGATGTAAGCTTGTTTTCAATCACGGTATCATATTGAAAATACATTGCAATAGCAAGCAATAAAATAAGCACACCAAAAACCTGTTGAAGCCTTGCAGAATATTTCACTAATCCCCGCACTTTTGTAGTGAGCCATTGGCTTCCATACGCGATAGCCAGCATAGGAATGCCTGCACCTAAAGCGTAAAACAATACAAGTACTGTTGCCTTACCGGTTGTGCCTTCCGTAGCAACCAATGTTAGAATGGTGCCAAGTACAGGCCCGGCACACGGCGTCCAAACAATGCCTAAAACCAATCCTAAAATAAAAGCGCCGCTATTGTCTTTGCGTGCGTTGCCCACTTCGCTTGCTTTATTTATAAACCCCGAAAGCTTTGCAGTTAATAATTCAAATGGCAAAGGCCAGATCATGAAGAAAGCAAATATCAACAGCATTACAATTGCAATATTGCGTATAAAATTTTGCGATAAGCCCAGTTGCGTTACCAGTGTTGAAAGTATAAGGCTTGCTGCTGCAAAACTTACAACAAAACCCAGTACAATAAATAGTGGGCGCAGTTTGCTCTTTTGCCCTACGGAAGCGCCAAGAATTATTGGCAGCATAGGCAATATACAAGGCGCAGCAATGGTGAGAATGCCGGCTAAAAAAGCAAAAAGTATTTGAATCATGGCTGCAGTAAATTTAGTATTGTACTTACGGTCAAAATTATAAAGCAGGATTGTTAAAGAATGTTATTAAATATTCTTCAGGTATAACTTATGTATGACAGAATTGTAATAATCAGGAATCTTAATCTATTGAGATGCCAGGTCCAATATTATATAAAAAGCATGCATAGGTGATGCATTAACAGTTGAATGACTCAAATATCAAAGCCATTAAATGTCGCGGGGAATGCCTTATGGAAAAAGAAATTTATGTTACAGCTACGGCAATGATATTATTACTTTTTTGAAGCTGATGATGCATTACTTCAATGAGTTTTACATCTGCTATCTTCCAAAGCAGGTTGGCTGCTTTGAAAACAGATAAACAGGCACGCAGGTTTAATTTATGAAACTGCCCCTAATGTTTAACGTACCAGACGCTTGCGGCCGGATCGGTAAGTAGAAAATTCTGGAACCGCGTTGAGAGTGTATCTTCTCCAGCCGGTGAAGCATGCAAACCATCCCTTGTGTCGTCCTGTGTCCACACGAAGCCATCTTTTCTGGGCGTATCATTACCCCATTCATACCAACCCCAGGTAATTAAAGGCGAAACAGGTTTTTTTCCTTTATATGCAGTGCCAGCCACGCCATTTATCTGGTCTTCTATTGCCCACTTAACTGCCCATCCAAAGTAATAAGGCGCAGGTTCTTTGTTAAAGCGTTTTTGTTTTATCGTGTCATATTCAAAAGTCTTGGTTCTGCCAAGCAGGTAAACCAGTTTAATATTGGGGAATTGAATTTTTAAATTGCGGAAACATTCTTCCAGTTCACTTTTTACCATCGTTGGCCTTTGCGGAAAATTTACTTTAACGCTTGAGTCGTCACTTTCAAGGTACACTATCTGCACCTGGCGGTAGCTTGATTGTGCTCCCCAAATAATTTGTGAAACATGGTTCCAATAAGGATCATTTGGATTTATAAGGCTATTTAAAGAAGCGCTGCCAAATCCAT
The DNA here is from genome assembly GCA_013286425.1 of Bacteroidota bacterium. Taxonomy (GTDB): domain Bacteria; phylum Bacteroidota; class Bacteroidia; order Chitinophagales; family Chitinophagaceae; genus Parafilimonas. Next base: position 9,286 of record JABDFS010000089.1, on the reverse strand, counting down.
CACTGCACTTTAATAACCGCAGGTTTGGATTTGTTTGTGGATTACTTGTTGTTTTTGATTTGAGTGAATCAAAAAGATGGCCGCTTGTACTGCCGCCAAGTGAAATAAATACGATTGCTCCCGAAGCAGATGCCTGTCCAAAAGTATCAATAGGTACAACCGACTGGCACATTGAAAGCAGGTCATGAGCATATTTTCCGGAAGGCGTGTTGATTCCATTAGGATACAACCCTCCCACATAGCTTCTAAATGTTCCTGTGGCAAGGTCATTGATTGGAACATCAACAGTGTCACTTCCGTTATAGGCGAAGGAAACAGAACCCGAGGCAACAGATTCTTCATTTGTTTTTGAACACGAAAAAAATACAAGGGCAATAAAAAAAGTCAGGGATAAAGTTCTCATAACATTGTTTTGGAATGATATTAAACAGATTCTGCAAATATAATAATTTAGTGTATTGCATCATCCTGAATGCTTCGGGGCGCTAAAACTTTAAGCTCAGTAACACTTCAAAAAGTATATTGCCTGCAGATTTATTATTTGTGGACGAGGCTTATCATAAAAAGCACCATCGCCATCCCTCCCGGCCAATAATGCTTCCAAATGGTTTGAGCCTGGTGTTACTTAATAATAACCCGTTGTGAACCCGTTGTGCGATTAAAATAATTGAAACTCAATAATAAACATTTTTACTATGTGCCTCTACGTTACTTTGTGTGATAAATTTTTTCTCACCACGTAAGAGATACAGGCATATAAGTTTACACCTGGAATGAAATAAATCCAATCAGACAAAACATAAAAGAATTGTATGTTTTGTTTCTGTTTTGTATGTTTTTAATAGTTATTAATAAATATTTCGTTCCCTGGTTTACCTATGCCTTATTAATAGCATGACCGGTTATAATATTATGTTACTAATGCAACGTTTATACATCCACATTAATTATGCTCCGGTTAAAGCAAAAGCATAGATCAGCAAGTGTTTACATTATGGCGCTTTTGTACATAGCAGCCGGCATTAATCATTTAGTAAATACCCGCTTATATCTCTCTATCATGCCACCGTGGCTACCCTATCCGGATATGCTGGTTTATGTAAGTGGCGTATTTGAAATTGTGTTTGGCATTTTAATAATTCCTGTTAAAACAAGGCGTGTTGCAGCCTGGGGTATTATACTGCTGCTAATTGCAGTATACCCGGCTAACATACAAATGGCGATCAATTATTATAGAGCAGGTGATAAATACTTTTGGCTTACCCTGATACGGCTCCCTTTTCAATTCGTTTTAATATGGTGGGCATATAATTATACTTTTAAACGCAGCTTAATATGTTGAGCAATCAGCTATAAAAGCCTGGCAGGGGCCATGGTACTTCTGCCACGTTTAAAATTTTGTAACGGGGGTTTTATTTTGTAGCTGCTTTTTGTTCTTCATTGTTATTTCTTCTGTATACTGTTTTACTCTGTCCATAAATTTTTGATAAACCAACTTAAGTCAGCAAGATTCGAATACTTTGCCCATCTATGTTTTTTCATTGGATGCGGAGTAATGCGATTATCTTTGTTTAGCACTGCCTTTTATAATTATATTTCTCTTTCCTTTATCTTTAACCGGAATCCAGATTATTGCGTTATCTCTTTTTTCCGTTCCGATGTCATCGCTCTATTCCAGATCCCTGAAATAACAGCAGGTATCCATTGTTCTGCCGGGCAGCGGCTCCAGCTGTTTGTCATGAAAATAAGATCCTTCGCATTGCCATCATTATTGGCATCTTTTAATTTTAGCATGAATAAAGTAAACTTAGAATATGGGCAACCTGCGGCAACGCCTTTAGTTACAGCCTGACGGAGCACAACCGGTGGAGCGCTCAAACTTAAATCAACTGCTTTTTCGGGAGTTATATTTTTTCTTACAGCAATATCGTCGTAAAGTAACCTCAGTTTATGAATGCTTGCCACAAGATTATGCACGGCTACTCCAATTCCATGCATAGCAACTATATCGCCATTAACAGTTAACGCGAGAAATTTCTTAGCATGTTGTGCCTTACCTGTCAATTGCCACCACAACCATTTTGGCAAATTTGTAGTAACAGCATCTTCATGGAATATGAGCGCGGATTCCCAACTTTTTTGTGTTGCTTTAAATGCAGGATTAAAAAATTGTCCGATTACCTGCTGCGCCAAAATACCGGGCTCCTTATCAGTTGTCTCATGGCGTATCCATTTGGCTATTGGCTCAAGTTCATCAGGGCCTTCCGCCATAGCAGCCGCTTTGGAATTAAATAAATTCCACAACCCTGTATGTCTTTCTATCCGGATAGAATCCTGTTTTGGAAGCATATGCGGAAAACGGGTGCCATTATAAGACAGGTTTTTTAAAGAGCGTTTTATTTTAAATCTATTGAGCAGGTTGTGTAGTTTGAACTGGCGGTCTATATTTTCATCATCACTCAAAGCATGTATTTTCTCAGCATCATCAATAATAAGAATATCTTTTAAAGGCAAGAGCTTATTAATTTTCATACTGATTATTTTAAAGATTATTTCTTTTAGAGTGTCGTTGTGCAAGGTTGCCGCCAACGGTTCATGGCTTGGCGTTTGTGGCGGCAATCGAAGAACGTCAGCCAAAATTCAGCACAAAATTTTAATATTAGCATTGAGCTCAAATTTAGCACGTCAGCCGCCATAACGCCAAACCGATGTTGGTGCAGCCCTTTATCTTTGGAATTGTTCACATATCTTTAAAGGTCAAGGCCGTTTTGGTTTCTCAATCTCACTTCTTCTTCGGTTCGGGGAAGCAATTTGTTTAATGTTTCTACTGCACTTGTTTGAATTTCTTCTATGAAAGGTCGCAAGTCTTTGTTGTATGCTTCAAAAGCTAATTCAAAATTTTCATTGTGTTTTTCAAAAGCATCTGCCAATGCTGTTGCACCAATTATGGCTAACGAACCGCCCATGCCTGCGGCTGGCGAAGCACAATAGCCGGCATCGCCTACCAAAGCAACTCTTCCTTTTGTCCACGAAGGCATTTTTATTTGGCAAAATTTGTCGAAGAAGAATGATTTAGAGTTTATGAGTTCTTTTAATAATTCTTTGGTTCGCCAACCAACACCTTCAAATTGCTCTAAAATTATTTTCTTATGTTGCTCTTGATTACGGAAATCATAAGGGATTTCTGCTTCGGGTCGGAAAGTAAAAATGATATCAGTTTTATGATTGTAAGCATACAACGCAACACCTTTATCCGGTTCTGCAAACATTTGATAAGTGCCTTCTTCTACCAATAATTTGTTTGTAATGGCGATGGAAAAATACTGACCTAAAAAATGAGCGTATTCTGTTTCGTTTCCAAACCAAATTTTTCTTACGCTTGAATGTATGCCGTCACACCCAAACACTAAATCATAAACCTGTTGTGAGCCGTCTTTAAATGTAGCTTCAATATTGTCTTTCGTTTCGTTTAATGCAACAATGCGGTTATCGAAAATAAATTCAACATCGCTTTTTATGAGGTCAAAGAGCATATTGAGTAACAAATCTCTTTCTATTTCAAATTCATTGTCAGGTAATTTTTCCAACAAAACAGAATGTTCGGTAACATCGTCAGCATTTTTAAATTCCCATTTCTCCGGTCCGATTCTGTTGGCTTTTATTTGTTCAAAAAGCCCCATTCGTTTAACGATGTCAATAGTTTGGTCTTTTATATCAACAGGCGTTCCGCCCATTTTGAGATGACTTCCGATTTCTACAACGGTTACTTTGTAACCCAATTTATTCAGCCAATAAGCCGTTGTTAATCCTGCAAAACCTGCACCCGATACAAGCATTTTTTTAGTTTGATCCATTTTCTACCCGTTTAAATTTTATGGTGCAAAATTCGTGAGTATAAAAAACGCAGGAAATAACTAATCGGGGCAGGTATTGGACTAATCGTGCCTTTTGTTTCGGAAAGTTAAAGCAGACATACCTGTTGTTTTTGTAAAAAGTCTTGAAAAATAAGGGTAATCGTCATAGCCCAATTCAAAAGCAATTTCTTTAACTGATTTATCGGTGTGGTAAAGCAGGCGTTTTGCTTCCAATATAATTCGGACTTGAATGTGCTGCGAAACAGATGAGCCTGTCGTATTTTTTATGCTTTCGTTTAAATAATGAGTAGAAATATTTAGCAGCTTTGCGTATTCTGCCGGTCGCTTAATCGTGCAATAATTTTTTTCTAATAATTGTTGGAACGATTTCGTAATTAACTCAACTCTTGAAAGTTTGTTTAAAGATTTTTCTTGACTTAAAAACACTGAAATAATCAATGCTACCAACGTGTTACAACTATCTTTTAAAAGTAAGTGATATAGTTTGTTGTCGTTTTGCTTTGAAAAATTCAGGCAAAGAGATACGGTTTCAAAAATGTTTGTAGAAACATTTTTCTTTAATGCCAACGGCTTTGCAGGTGCAATTTCTTCTAAGAATTTAAGGTAATCTGAATTTAGGTTTTCATTTTTGATTGCCAGGGAACAAACAGTCATATTCGTGAAATCCAAAATCCGATGTACTTGATTAGGGTGCATATAAACAACCGCAGGTGCGTTGATTTTATATTTTTGAAAATCAATTTCTATAAGAACGCTACCTTTTTCAACGATATGAAATGTATGCCCCTCGTCCCGATGAGATTGTGCCGCTTCTTCAAACTGCTGTTCCGTTTTGAAGTCAGATTTTTTAATGCTGATTTTGTCAATAGCAATACCCTGGCTGAAATTGTCAGTCATTGAGTTTACAGGTATGTTCCTGCTGCTTTTCGGCATCACCTCAAATTTATAAATAATTGTTCCCGCTTTGCATTTAGGTTTGCCAGATTGTTTGGGTAACGGGCGCACCTGGCCTGTCTTTCAGTTGAAGTTTGGACGCATCAGTTAGGGTTTCCACCAATGTATCAGGCTTGGAAGAACTGGTATTTGAATTCGTCCAGCCCGAACCGTAGTTAAATTTATAATTTAAAGTTAATTGCTATTGACTAAACAAGAGCCAGACGGGTTGTACCTTCCTTGTACTCTCCTTCATGCTTCCTTCATACATGGAGCATGAAACAGCATGCTTCATCAACTACAGATGGCGAACTTAATGCAACCACTTAAACCTGGATGCTTATGATTTATTCTGTGGCCCTTAAACCCGGGCCTTTGAGCCAACAACATATTCCAATACAATAACAGTGAATATTCCGAGGATGTATACAACAATATCTGTCCATGCAAAAGATGTTCCTATAATTATCCCTGCAAGCTTTGAATGCCCTGCGCCGATTATATCAACAATATCAAAATACTGTAAGGCTTCCACTAAAAAAGAAAATAACAACACCCCGGTTGCTGTATGTAAGATTGAAGTGTTGAAAAATGATCTTACAAAACAATAAATCAGGATTACAACTAAATAATCCCCGCCATAAGGCCTTATAATTTTATCATGTGCATATTTGGCAATAAAAACTTCAATGGCAAATAAGATGATTGTAAGCAATAAATAGATGGGCTTAAAACAAAAGATACTTTTCATAGCAGTATACAATAACCAAATCGGGCATAGAGGAAAAGAGCATGTATGATTTTATATTTCTATCACTCCTTTAAATACAAATTTCGCCGGTCCGCAAAGCCATATATCATCGAAAACTGATTCCAGGTTTTTATTAAATTCAACAGCAAGGTTGCCTCCCTTTGTTTTTACTTCTACACGGTTAAAGCCATTGTCGTTATGCGCAAACATTAATGCAGCGGCAGTAACACCGGTGCCACAACTTAAAGTCTCATCCTCCACTCCTCTTTCATATGTACGCACAGATATGCTTTCATCTTCATTCATCTCAACAAAATTTACATTGATGCCTTTTTCGGCAAACCGCCTGCTGTATCTTATTTCGCGGCCCTGTTTTACCACATCAATATTCCATACATCACCAACCGGCTTTACATAATGCGGTGAACCTGTATCAAGGATATAGTCTGAAAAAGATACTACTTCAACAGCATCAACATCTTTCATTTTAAGGTCAATCCACCCATTGTTTTCAATCGCAGCTTCATGATCGCCATCAACAGCATTGAATAAATATTCGGGCTTCTGCATAACCCTGTCATGCACAAACTGTACAATGCACCTGCCTCCATTGCCACACATACTGCCTATGTTGCCATCAGCATTATAATACTGCATTTCAAAGTCGTAACCATGTTTATTGTTTAAGAGCATTAAACCATCTGCACCAATTCCAAAATGGCGGTCACACATATCTCTAACCTGCTCTTTATTAAGCTGAATTGTATTTTCCCTGTTATCGATCATGATAAAATCGTTGCCGGCGCCATGATATTTATAAAAAGTCAACTCCATATGCTCTTTATTAAAAATTTATTGAGGTAATAGTTTCCAAAGTTTTCCGGATCAAATGATCAACCGCTAAGCCGGCATTTTTTGAAAAGGTCTTAGTGATGCGGTTAGCGACAACAGTGCTGATGCTAAGGCAATTATGCCCCAGTAATTTTCCAAGCCCATAAATACCTGCCGTTTCCATTTCAAAGTTCGTAATAGAATGGTTACCGAACTGAAACGTAGTTAACCTGTTTATAAGTTCAGGATTTGATAAACCCAATCTTAACACCCGCCCCTGCGGGCCATAAAATCCTGGGCAGGTAACTGTAATACCATGGTGAAAACCGTTAACAAAATACTTAAGCAAAGATGAAGCTGCCGTAGTAATATACGGTTGGGCAAAGCGCTCATTTATTTGCGTGTGCATAATAAAATGCTGCAGAACATTTTTTTCTTCTTCATTGTTTGAATGCACATAAAAATTCAGCAGGTTGTCTATACCAATTCCATGAGTGGAGACTATGTAACTGTCTTCGGGAGCTTTTGCCTGTAAAGAACCACAGGTACCTATGCGAATAATATTTAAAGATTGCAGTTGTGGTTTTATAGTTCTTTCTGCAAGATCAATATTTGCCAAGGCATCCAGTTCATGCAATACAATATCAATATTATCTGTTCCTATCCCTGTTGACACCACAGAAATCCTTTTGTTTCCAATAAAACCGGTATGAGTTACAAATTCGCGGTGACTTTTTTTAAGCTCAACCGAATCAAAATATTTGCTCACTTCTGCCACACGATAGGGATCACCCACAGTAATTATCAGCTGCGCTATTTCTTCCGGTAAAAGATCCAGATGGTATACTGCGCCTCTTTCATTAAGAATAAGTTCGCTCTCGCTGATTTTCATGAAAAAAATTATTAGCAAATATTAAAATTTATTACCGGTTTATTATTTGTTTTGATGCTTGGTTGCTTTGTTTTATTTTCGCACCCCATTTTAAGGTTTCGTGGCCGAGTGGCTAGGCAGAGGTCTGCAAAACCTTTTACAGCGGTTCGAATCCGCTCGAAACCTCTCTTCCAATCAATCACTTTTGAACAATCTTGAATAAGATAGAACAGGAGTGATTGTTTTTTTATGTATAAATGCAGAAGTTCTTGAATACCGGCTAATATGAGGCAGTAAATAATATGGCGCACAATCCTCTGTATTATGCGCCATTTGCAGAAAGAATATCTTTTAAAAATTAAACAGTAAACTTAATTCCCTGCGCTAATGGCAATTGCGAGCTATAATTGATAGTATTGGTTTGCCTGCGCATATAGGCTTTCCAGGCATCGCTGCCGCTCTCCCTGCCACCACCTGTTTCTTTTTCACCACCGAATGCACCACCAATTTCAGCGCCACTGGTTCCTATATTCACATTGGCAATACCGCAATCGCTTCCTTCAGCAGACAGGAAATATTCCATCTCGCGCATATTGTTGGTAAAGATGGAAGAAGATAAACCCTGCGGCACGCCATTTTGTTTGGTTACAGCTTCTTCAACATTTGAATATTTCATTACATATAGTATAGGTGCAAATGTCTCGGTCTGAACGATCTCAAGTGCATTGTCTGCCTCAATAATAGCAGGCTTTACATAACAACCGCTTTCATAACCTGTTCCACTAAGCTTTCCTCCTTCCACAATCATTTTTCCATTCTGCGTTTTCGCAGTTTCAATTGCTTTGCAATAGCTATCCACTGCTTTTGTATCTATCAACGGCCCAACATGGTTAGATGCATCCAAAGGGTCGCCGATCTTTAACTGGCTATACGCAGATTTAAGGATTTCAACGGTTTTATCATAAATGCTTTCATGAATGATAAGCCTTCTTGTAGAAGTACAACGCTGGCCCGCAGTTCCTACCGCACCAAAAACAGCGCCTGTCAATAACATTTTAAGGTCAGCATTTTCAGTTACAATTATGGCATTATTGCCACCAAGTTCCAGGATCGATCTTCCCAAACGCCGGGCGACTGTCGCACCTACAATCTTTCCTACCCTTGTTGAGCCGGTAAAAGAAACCAATGCTATTCTTTCGTCTTTGCAGAGGGTTTCGCTAACAGCATCGCCGTTAATAAGGCAACTGATGCCTTCCGGCATGTTATTCTTTTGCAGCACTTCTGCAATTACCTGTTGACAAGCTATGGCACATAAAGGCGTTTTGGGAGAAGGCTTCCATATGCAAACATCCCCGCACACCCAGGCGATAGCCGCATTCCAGCTCCATACAGCAACCGGGAAATTGAATGCTGAAATTATTCCAACAATACCCAACGGGTGCCATTGTTCGTACATACGGTGCCCGGGCCTTTCGCTATGCATGGAAAGACCGTATAACTGCCTGCTTAATCCAACAGCAAAATCGCAGATGTCTATCATTTCCTGTACTTCACCTAAACCTTCCTGGAGGCTTTTGCCCATTTCATAGCTTACCAGCTTTCCAAGCGCTTCTTTCTTTGCTCTCAGCGCTTCCCCAAACTGGCGTACTATTTCTCCTCTTTTAGGGGCAGGCACTTTTCGCCAGCTTAGAAATGCTTCACCCGCTGTTTCCAGGACCTTGTTATAAGACTCCGTTGAGGTTATATATACACTGCCGATCAGCTTTCCATCAACGGGGGAATATGAATCTATTTTTTCTGTGTTGCCTTCAATATTTTTTAGCCCGGTAGATGTTCCGGGGCTTTCATTTTTTATACCGAGCGCTTGCAGGAATTCCATACATACAGTTTTTTAGAAGATTAAAAAATGGCGTTTTAAAGCAATCTGAGCCCGCAAATGTAAGCATCTATATCAAACCATTCCTGAACCGATTTTAGACGAAAATTGAAAGAATTCAGGTTTTAAAATTGCCTAAAGTATTAAAA
>JABDFS010000088.1 GCA_013286425.1 Bacteroidota bacterium | reverse complement strand
TGAAAACCATATATCATTAAAGGCCGCCAGTTATACACTAATTTATTTTTAGTGTATTAAGAGTAAAACTATGTTTGCCAAACATAATTTCTTATTATGACAAAAACCATCTCTGCTTTTGTTACAGGAATAATCCTGTACACTACTGCTACTGCACAAATCGACGCCGGTCTTTTTCGTTACCCCGATGTATCTGCTACGCAAATTGTTTTTAGCTACGCAAATGATCTGTGGATAATGCCAAAAGATGGTGGCACTGCATTAAAGTTAAGTTCGCCTCCGGGTGTTGAAAGCTATCCTAAGTTTTCTCCTGATGGAAAGTCTGTTGCTTTTACCGGTAACTATGATGGCAACAGTGATGTGTATGTAATTCCATCAAACGGTGGTGTGCCTGTTCGCTTGACAGAACATGGTTTTCCCGATCGTGTTGTTGACTGGACGAATGATGGTAAGCGTGTTTTATTTGCATCAATAAGAGAAAGCGGTAAAGCAAGGTTTGATCAGTTTTATACAGTTGCATCAACCGGCGGCCCTGATGAAAAATTACCGTTGGCTTATGCAGAGTTTGGATCTTATTCACCCGATGGAAACCAGATGGCGCTTGTGTTTCGTTCGCAGGTGGGCAGAAACTGGAAGCGTTATCGCGGCGGATGGAAAGCAGATCTCTGCATATTCAATTTCCAAACAAACACATCACAATATATTTCTGAATCGAATGATGTAGGCTACGAATTTCCTATGTGGCATGAGAATTTTATTTATTTTTTAAGTGATCGCGGGCCAGAGGAAAGAATGAATTTGTGGCGTTATGATCTTACCAAAAAAACATTTGAACAGCTTACAAAGTTTACAGATTATGATGTGCATTTTCCTTCAGCCGGGCCTGACGATATTGTGTATGAAGCCGGCGGAAAACTGTTCTTGTATTCCTTCTCCTCTCAGCAACAAAAAGAAGTAAAAGTAAATGTTGTAACAGACGATGCTATGCTGAAACCCAGGCTGGAAAACGTTGCAAAAACAGTTCAGCATTTTTCAATTAGTCCGGAGGGCAGCCGTGCATTAGTAGAAGCAAGAGGCGATATTTTTTCTGTACCGGCAAAAGATGGTTATATAAAAGATCTTACACGCACTTCAGGTGTTGCAGAAAGATATCCTGCATGGTCGCCGGATGGAAAAACCATTGCATACTGGAGTGATTCTTCGGGCGAATATGAGTTATGGATAATGGATGCGAATAAAGAGAACAGTGCAAAAAAGTTAACAAGCTATGGTGCCGGGTTTCGCTATAATTTATTCTGGTCGCCGGATAGCAGGAAGCTTGCATTTATTGATAAAGCGATGCGCATAAAAATTTATGATGTTGCAACCGGTCAAACAACAGATGTAGATAAAGCGCTTACCTACACGCAGGGAAGTCTTGAAGGATTTACCGCAAGCTGGTCGCCCGACAGCCACTGGCTAACATATGCAAGAGACCTGGAAAATCAGCACACTACAGTTTTTATTTACGATTATAAAAACAAGAAACTGCAACAGGCAATGAGTGGTTTTTACAATGCTTCAAGCCCTGTGTTCAGCGAAGACGGCAAATATTTATATGTTGCTATTGCAGATAATTTTCAACCATATTACAGCGATATTGATAACACATTTATTTACGCCAATTCTAGCAAGATCGCCGTTATCAGTTTAAAACAAAGTACGCCATCATTGCTTGCTCCGAAGAATGATACAGTTGCTGTAAAAGCAGATGAAAAAACAGCAGAGCCTTCAGCGCCTCCATCAAAAAAAGAAGATAAAAAAGGAATGGCAGATACTACTGCTAAAGAAAGGAAACCGGATGTTGAAAATGTAGACATAGATTTTAATGGCCTTGAGCAAAGGCTGGTAATTCTGCCTGTAAGCAATGGAAATTTTGGTAATGTTAGTGCTGCAAAGGGAAAGATCATTTATTTAAAATACCCAAGTACCGGGATGCAGGATGGTTTAAAAGGTTCATTAAAATATTATGATATAGATAAGCGCGCAGAAAAAACGATTATAGATGATATTGATAACTATACGCTTTCTGCAAATGATGAAAAAATACTGGTAGTAAAAGATAATAATGCTGCAATAATCAATGCAGATGAAGGACAGAAATTTGATAAGCAATTGCGTTTAGGTGAAATGCAGATGATGGTTGATCCGAAACGTGAATGGCAGCAAATCTTTACTGATGCGTGGCGCATTGAACGTGATTATTTTTATGATCCTAACATGCATGGTGTTGATTGGAATAAAGTAAAAGAACGGTATTCAAAAATGCTTGCAGGAGCGATGACGCGTGAAGAGGTTGATTTTATTATTGGTGAAATGATCGGCGAATTAAGTTCATCACACACATATCATGGCGGCGGTGATATTGAAGAGCCAAAACATGAAAGCATGGGTTATCTTGGTGTGAACTGGGAAGCTGACGGCAACTATTATAAAATAAAAAAGATACTGCATGGCGCTGCATGGGATGCCGAAGCACGTTCACCGCTTGATATGCCGGGCATCAATATAAAAGAAGGCGATTATATTCTTGCCGTAAATGGTGTGCCGCTTACAACAGCACAGGAACCGTATGCCGTGTTTGAAGGCCTTGCCAATAAAACTGTTGAGCTTACTTATAATTCAACACCATCTTTTACCAATGCAAAAACAGCTGTTGTTCAAACAATGGATAATGAATACAGGCTGCGTAATCTTTCATGGATAGAAGACATGCGCAGCAAAGTAGACAGTGAAACGAATGGTGCAGTTGGTTATGTGTATGTGCCAAGTACAGGCATTGACGGCCAAACTGAACTGATACGACAGTTCAATGCACAATGGGATAAAAAAGCTTTAATAATTGATGAACGTTTTAATGATGGAGGACAAATTCCTGACCGTTTTGTTGAGATGCTTAACCGCTCACCGCTTGCTTATTATGCTATACGCGATGGCAATCCCACACCTTCTCCGCCCGTAGCCAACTTTGGCCCGAAAGTGATGCTGATAAATGGATGGAGCGGTTCAGGCGGTGATGCATTTCCGGATTATTTCAGGAAGAAAGGATTAGGCCCATTGATCGGTACAAGAACATGGGGTGGTTTGATAGGCATAAGTGGATGCCCGACATTAATTGATGGCGGCGGCATTACTGTTCCTACGTTCAGATTTTTTAATCCCGATGGTACCTGGTTTAAAGAAGGCCACGGTGTTGATCCTGATATTGAAGTGCGTGAAGATCTGGGCGCGATGGCAAAAGGAATAGATCCGCAACTGGAACGTGGAATAGCTGAAATCAAGAATTTAATAAAGACAAAGGGTTATACAGCGCCGGCTCAGCCAGCTTATGAGAACAGAACAAAGAATTAGAAAGTAAAATATTTTGTGACACAGTATAAGGCTGTTGATGTTATTAGCATCAGCAGCCTTATAATTTTAAAAAAGTTTTTACTGCAGCTTCAGCTTCAAGACAAGCCTGCTGCAGGCTATCATTAACGATTGTCTTATTGAACTGCTGTTTAAAACTTAATTCAAATACAGCTTTGTTTAACCTGGTTTGCAAACTTTCCAGGCTTTCTGTGCCGCGGCTTTGCAATCTTCTTTTTAATTCCTCAACAGATGGTGGTTCAATAAATATGGTAAGACAGTTACCATCAAATTGCTCATGCACATGAATAGCGCCTTTTACATCAATATCCAGTAAAGGAATTTTATGATCATTCCAGATTCTTTGTAATTCACTTTTAAATGTGCCGTAGTATTTTCCTTCGTATACCATTTCCCATTCAATAAAATCTTCTTCCTGTATTTTGGAATGAAAAGCATCTTCACTTACAAAATAGTAATCAATACCATTCCTTTCATTACTGCGCGGCTTTCTGGTTGTGGCTGAAACAGAGAATTGAATTTGCGGAATTTTTTCAAGCAAATATTTAGTGACTGATGTTTTACCTGCACCTGATGGAGCAGTGATAATGATAAGTTTTTGTGAAGATTCAGCCATTAAAAAAATTTGGGCTGCAAAATACGCTAATCGTTTATTTTTGCAGCCCTGCTGTTAAAAGCAGTTTTAAAATTTAGACTCCGTAGCTCAGTTGGTAGAGCAATTGACTCTTAATCAATGGGTCCAGAGTTCGAGTCTCTGCGGGGTCACGATGATCATGTTGAAAAAAAAGATTCCGCCTTTCGGCGGGATCTTTTTTAAGAATTACCTGTTTTAATGCATTGGTGCGGGAATGTGCATTCCTTCATGAATTTCTTCTATCATCTTTTTATTAAATGCCGGCAGGTCTTTAGGACTACGGCTGGTAACAAGGCCATTATCAACCACTACTTCCCGATCAACCCAATCAGATCCTGCATTTTCCAGGTCTGTTTTTATAGAAGGATAGGAAGTAAGGGTTCTGCCCTGCAATAAACCGGTTTCGATTAATGTTTGCGGGCCATGACAAATTGCAGCCACAGGTTTACCCGATTCAACAAAGTCTTTTACAAAACTTACTGCATTTGCATTCGTGCGCAACTTATCCGGATTTAATACACCGCCAGGTAACATCAATGCATCATAATCATCAACCTTTGCTTCATCTATATTTTTATCAACCTTTAATTCAATCGACCAATGATCGTGATCCCAGGCTTTTACTGTTTCTTTTTGCGGTGAAATTATATGTACTTCAGCACCTGCTTCTTCCAATGCCTGTTTCGGACTTGTTAATTCAACTTCTTCAAAACCGGTTTCGGTAAGTATCGCAACTTTTTTACCTTGTAGTGATTTCATGATAATGGATTTTATAATGAAGTAATTACAGTAAGAAATCAAAAATCAAACCAGCAAAAGAATAAACGAGAGCTAACCAGCGATAATGATGTTGCACACATTTGTGAAATTAATACCGCAAAAAATTCCGGTTACTAAAACGATATTTGGTGTATTAAACTATGTTTATTTGTTTATTAAGCTTGAAATTATATGAGTGTTGAAGCAAGAAGACTAGAGGAAAATAAACGCAAACCGGTTCCGCTTGTTAAATGGGGACCTTATGTAAGCGAGCGGCAGTGGGGAACAGTTCGTGAAGATTATAGCACTGATGGCGATGCATGGCATTACTTTCCTTTTGATCACGCACATTGCCGTGCATATCGCTGGGGAGAAGATGGTCTTGCAGGCATTTCTGATTACTATCAGAATCTTTGTTTTACATTGGCTTTATGGAATGGAAAAGATCCCATTCTTAAAGAGCGGCTTTTTGGTTTAGGCAATTATGAGGGAAACCATGGTGAAGATGTAAAAGAATTATACTATTATCTTGATAATATTCCCACGCACACCTACATGCAGTATTTGTATAAATATCCGCAGCAGGCATTCCCTTATGAATTATTGCGCACTGAAAACAGAAACAAATCCAAGCTGGATCCCGAATATGAAATTCTTGATACAGGAGTATTTAACAACAATGAATATTTTGATGTAACAATCACTTATGCCAAGCATGATGATGAAGACATTTTTATAAAGATCGATATCACTAACCGCTTCACTGCAGCTGCACCCATAACCATATTACCCACCTTATTTTTTTATAACCGCTGGCAATACACACCCGATATGGAAAAGCCTTCTATTTCGCTGGTGAATAAAAGTTCGGTGATTACAAGCCATCCGAAGCTGGATAATTTTTATTTCTATTTTTTAAATGCAGATGACAGGCTGTTCACTGAAAATGAAACCAACACAGAGATAGTAACCGGCATTCCCAATACTTCTGTGTTTACAAAAGATGCCATAGGTAATGCCATCATAAATCAAAAAAACAAACCTGTTTTAAGAAATAAAAAAACGGGCACAAAGTTTTCGGCCGTATATAATTTCACCATAAACCCGGGTGAAACACAAACCGTTTATTGCAGGCTCACCAATACCCAATCGAAAGCACCTTTTGCAAAAGGCTTTGAAAAAATATTTGATATACGCAAACAGGAAGCCGATGATTTTTATGCACTCATTCTTCCTAAAGGCATAGATGCCGATTTGCTCAATATTCAACGGCAGGCTATTGCGGGAGTGTTGTGGAGCAAACAATATTATCATTTTGATGTGGAGCGTTGGCTTACTACCAGCGATGGCATAACACCGGCAAGTGCTACCAGGCTGACAGGGCGCAACAGCGACTGGACGCATTTAATGAACCAGGACATTATTTCAATGCCCGACACATGGGAATATCCATGGTATGCGGCATGGGATCTTGCTTTTCAAACCATATCACTTGCCGTAGCAGATGCAGACTTTGCCAAACACCAATTGCTGTTAATCATGCGCGAATGGTATATGAAACCTGATGGTCAGCTGCCTGCCTATGAATGGAATTTCAGTGATGTAAATCCACCGGTACAGGCATGGGCCGCGCTACAGGTGTATTACATCGAACAAAAACAAACAGGCAGGAATGACACTGAATTTCTGAAAAAGATTTTTCAGAAACTGCTCATCAATTTTACATGGTGGGTAAACCGAAAAGACGTTAAAGGCAACAACATTTTTGAAGGAGGCTTTTTAGGACTGGATAACATAGGCGTATTTAACCGCAGCTTTAATTATCAGGGTACCATGCAACTGGAACAGGCCGATGGTACAAGCTGGATGGGAATGTATGCATTGAACATGATGGATATAGCTGTTGAGATTGCATTACACGATAGTTCGTTTGAAGACACTGCCACTAAATTTTTTGAACATTTTATTTTTATAGCAGAAGCGCTGAACGTACATAATCTCTGGAATGATGAAGACAAGTTCTTTTATGATGTATTGAATGTTGCCGGTGCTGAGCCTATGCCTTTACGCATTCGCTCTATTGTGGGATTGATACCTCTGTTCGCCGTTTCCAATATTTTTCATGGAGAGCTTGACCGCCTGCAGGAATTTAAAAAACGCATTAACTGGTTTGAGAACTATCGCAAAAAGAATGGTAAATTCTGGCCCAATGAAGAACGCGGAGAACAGTTTGAAATATTGTTATCACTTGTAAAACAAGACAGGCTGATAAACCTGCTTACTTACCTGTTGGATGAAAACGAATTCTTATCCCAAGGTGGTATAAGGGCTTTATCAAAATATCATCTTGAACATCCTTACACTACTACAGTTGAAGGCATTGCTTATACTATTCAGTATGACCCGGGCGACAGCACCTCAAACATGTTTGGCGGCAACAGTAACTGGCGCGGACCGGTATGGATGCCGATCAACTTTCTCATCATTCAATCGATTCGTAAATACGGTCAGTTTTATGGTGATAGTTTACAGGTAGAATGCCCTACCGGCTCTGGTAATAAAATGAATCTTGAACAAGTGGCTGATGAACTTACACGCCGCGTGATAACATTGTTTCAAAAAGATGCAGACGGTAATCGCAAGATATATGATTCTTACAATTGGTTTTATAAAAAACCGGAGAATCAAGACCTCATTTTATTCTATGAATATTTTCATGGTGATAGCGGTCGTGGATTGGGCGCCTCACATCAAACAGGATGGACAGCATTGGTTGCCGAATTGATAAGCGAACACACGGGAAAGCTTAAGTGATTGGGACAACTCAAATAAACAATATAATACATTTTTAATAGCATAAATTTCAATAACAATGAACTTCACTAAACTGGTTCCGAATATATTCTATGCCGACATTCAATCAGGACTTAAAATTTTTATAGATTGCCTGGAGTTTAGCATTGGTCATGATGAAATAGAAACAGCATCGCCATTTTGTGTAGTTGAAAAAGATGGATTGCGGATCAATCTTTTTCAAAATAAAGAGTATGCTGAAAAAGATAAGCCTGAATTCAGGCTTGTAACAAATGATATTGAGGAAGTGTACGCAAAAGTAGCATCAAAATTTCCTGAATTGCTACATCCGAATCTTAGCCAGGTTACATTGAGGCCCTGGGGTGCAAAGGAGTTTGCAATAATGGATAAGCAAATCGGAATTATTATCCAGCAATGGTAATACAGCGTTCAAAAACGTCGTAGAAGTAATACAGAAAAGGCATTTGAAAACACAAATGATGTTATTTTAAAAGAGGCATCAATTGTTTAAAATCAGAAATTTTATTGATGGAAGTAACGTTAGTATGAACATTCAGTTTATCATATAGTACAACATCAATTCCCAGGTCCTGTGCAGCTTTAATTTCTGAATGAAGGTCATCGCCAATAACCAACACTTCTTCTGTTTTATAACCATGTCGTTGAATAATACCAGCAAACACATCTTTCTTTGTCTGCGATGATGAAAGCGGATCAATGATGTGTATCTCATCAAAATCATTCATGATCTTCATACCTGCAATCTTGCTTTGCTGCAATTTTAAAAAACCGGTTGTTACGAGAAACTTATCCGCCTTTATATTCCTGGTAAAAACATAATCTGCAAATGGTTCTATTTTGCCATCGTAAGTAATCTCTTTCAAAAGTGATACACCTTTTCCGGTAAGTGCTTCACTGAAACCAAAACGTTGCGCTACCCATTGAAAAGGCCTGCGCATAATATCCTTCCTGATCTCTTCGAATTCCTGTTCATGATTTCCATCCTGCCTGATCAATTCAAACAGGTCAGCAAACAATATTTCACCAATTGAACGAACAGAATAAATTGTATTATCAAGATCGAATATGATTGCTTTTTTCTGCATGCAGTTTTTTATTAATGAAAGCAAAGTTGAAAAATGATACTGGCATTGCAGTCTGCATATTTAAATCATGTTGACTGGTTTCTGATACGTTATTCAGGCGATTGTTACGCTTGCATAAATGAACGCATTTGCATGCACATTCTTTTGCCATATGATCATTCAATGTTGAACACATACAATAAATTTATTTGATTAAATTTTCGGAGATGATTAAAGAATGATAAATAAAACTTTACTTATCATTCATGTAATAATTCACCACTTATCCAAACCCAACAGCTTTTTGCCTAACGGTGAAAGTTCTGCTGTTGTATATTTTGTTTGTTCCCAGTTCCTTGGGTCGCCGGGGAATGCATAACCTTCAGGCGCTTTTCTTTCTTTCCATGAAGTAATGCGCCATTCACGCAAGTCCTCATTATCTTCTTCAGCCGGCATCATAGAAATATATTGCGCCATGCGCACTTTATCGCCGCTTTTGTTTGCACGGATTCCATGCGGTTCTGAGCTGTTGAATATTAAAAGATCACCTGCTTTCATCGGCACTTTTACAACATCAAATCCTGTAACATCCGGTTTAAAATGATCCCTGTCTTCCGGCTGCGTTAACTTCCATGTATCGTAAGTACGAAATAGCTCAGGCACGCATTGAAAGCCACCCATATTCTCATCTGTCTGATCAGCCAATGCTAATACACCCTGTACATTTTGTGGTTTTGTTTCCGGGTCATAATCCCAATGAATAAATCCTTTGTATTCATGCCCCGGTCGAATAGGAAAATTGAGATTAGCCCTGTCGATAGTAACCCATAACTTTTCTGTACCCCATATATCAGCAAATGCCTGGTGCACTTTCGGGTATTGACGATTGTCCCACTGGTATTGATGATTGTACACTTCAACCATTCCGGTGTTGGTTAATTCTTTCATCTTCATTTCAGCCCTTGGCGGAGCATACCATGTTTCAGGATCGTTCGGCTCTTTTTCTTCAAACTCCCAAAGAAAATCTGCAAGTCGCTTTACCTGTTCCTTAGGAACAGCATTTTTAATAACGATGTAACCATTGTGTATCCAGAATTTCCAATCATCTTCAGACAAAACTTTAAGCGGTTTTCCGTTGCTGCGGTCGCTGAGTTTTACACTACTGCTTTTTGAAGTGGAAGGATTACCCGGAATATCTTTATGTGCATTGGTTGGTGCCATCGTAGCTGCCATTGTTTGTTGTTCCATATAACAAGATTTTTAATTGATTTGATGATACAAATTTCAGTCAACGTAAAAAGTTGTACAGCTTCTTCAATGACCATTATTTGTTCTGTATTGACATTCTGCTTCAACATAAACACTATTTATTGAACTTTACGGATAAATTAGCCGTAATGAAAATTCAGAAAGAGATCGTGTTGCCTGGCCCGGGTCAATCGTTCAGGCTGTTTACGCCAAGTCTGAGAAATTCTTTTTTCTGGCATTACCACCCTGAATATGAATTGGTATATGTAGAAGCAATCACAGGCATCCGGCATGTTGGCCAGCATATATCAAGTTTCATGGAAAGTGATCTTGTGCTCATCGGCCCGAATGTGCCACACCTGAATTTTGATTATGGTATCGAAACAGATTATCATCAGATAGTGGTGCAGCTTAAAGAAAATTTTTTAGGAGATGCGTTCAAAGAAACACCTGAGTTCTCTGCTATTTACCAGCTCTTTGAAAAATCTTATCTCGGGCTTTCATTTACAGGAGAAACAAAACAGGTGGTATCTGAAAAGCTAACGCAAATGCAAAGCCTTTCGCACTTTGAACAACTCATCAGTTTATTACAAGTGTTCCAGGTATTAGCCAATTCAAAAGAAGTAATTGCATTGAACGAGCAGGATACCAGTATCAAACTTTTCCTGGATGATAAGATAAGAATGGGTTCTGTGTACAAATACATTCATGTAAACTATGATAAGCGACCTGATGTAAATGCAGTTGCTGCAAGTGTGCATTTAAGTACACCTGCGTTCTGCCGTTATTTTAAAAAACAAACAAAAATGACATTCACAGATTTTGTGAATCAATATCGAATAGCGCAGGCAAAAACTTTATTGGTGAAAGGATTAACTGTTTCAGAAGCATGTTATGAAGTTGGCTTTGAGAGCTTATCGCATTTCAATAAAATGTTCAGGAAACTTGCCGGCGAAAATCCCTCATTGTTTAAGAAGCGGTATAATTAAATTGCGTCTAAAATTCAAATGATTCACATAACACAACTCATATATATCAAAGAAGGACAGGAAAAAATATTTCACCAGTTTGAAGATATTGCCATACCGATAATTTCAAAATACAACGGGAAGCTTTTATTGCGCATAAGGCCTGACGAAAAATCATTCATTGAATATGCTGTTGATAAACCTTACGAAATACACCTGGTTGAATTCGATGATGAAAAAGATTTTGAAGCTTTCATGAAAGATGAAGAGCGAAAGAAATTTTTACATCTGAAAGAACAATCTATAAAGGCTTCTGTGTTAATTAAAGGAAATAAGTTGTAAGAAAATTTATACTCAGATTATTGCTCAGTAATTTTTACATGTTTAAATAAACTTTAGTAGCAATGTATCAAACAAACATACTGACCTTATTACCTTATTTGAAAATAAGAATATAGATAAGGTAATAAGGTTATTCCTGCAGACAAATCTTTTCTACTAAGTTCTTCTTTAACTCAATTATTATTATCTAACATAACAAATGACAACAACTTTTTTACACGCAGAATGGAGAAAACTTTTAATGTTCAATTATGCTGTTGATGCAAATCTTCTTACACCATATTTACCAGCGAAAACAGAACTTGATTACTGGAATGACACCTGTTATGTAAGCCTCGTTGGTTTTATGTTTTTAAACACGAGGTTGAGAAACATACCTGTCCCATTTCACAGAAATTTTGAAGAAGTAAATCTTAGGTTTTATGTTCGCTATAAAGACAAACATGAATGGAAACGCGGAGTAGTTTTTATTAAAGAGATTGTTCCAAGACCGGCATTATCAATTGTTGCACGAAGGTTTTATAAAGAGAATTATGCAACAATGCCGATGCATCATAAATGGGTTGATGAAGACAATAAGCTAATTGTTGAATATGCATGGAAATACGGGCAATGGAATTCGATCAGCGCTGTTGCTGATAATACTTTGCAACCAATTAACACAGGCAGTGAAGAAGAATTTATAACAGAGCATTATTGGGGTTATACAAAAATCAATACTTTTAATACAACTGAATACAGGGTTGAACACCCGGGATGGAAAGTCTATAATATAAATGCATACAACATATCAGTTGACTTTGAAAAAGTGTATGGCAATCAATTCGGATATTTAAGCGCGATAAAACCGAAATCAGTTTTTCTTGCAGAAGGATCAGTCATAAAAGTCAATAGCAAAACCATGCTTTAGTTGCCGCATATCCTTCCAATCAAAACAAGCATAAATCATTAACACTTACTTGTAACAATACGTATTATATTTACGTTGCACCGTTAATCAACATGAGCACAGTTAAAAAACTCATCCGCGAAGTATCCGTATCCCGCCAGGATTTTTTAAATGAAATCAGGAATATTACGGAATTACAGGCCCAATGGAAACCGTCACCGGAAGTATGGAATATTGCAGAAATTACCGAGCATCTTTTCTGGGCAGAACATGGCGCTATTGCAGGCATGTGGAAAACCATTCATGCAATAAGAGATGGCAAAACAGAAAGAATTTTTGAATTTATTTATAAGGATTTACCTGTTGAAGAAATTGTTGCACGCACGTGGAAGGAAAAAGAAATAGTGCCTGCAATGGCTGCTCCAAGATTGGGTGGGCCGTTATCTTTCTGGATAGCTTCGCTTGATAGTTTGCAACCTGTACTGGAAGCATTTGGTTGCGATTTGCAGGAAATGGAATTAAGGTTACAGGCACATCCGCATCCTATTTCCGGACCAATGGATTTTCATCAACGTTTAGAATTTTTACGCTTTCATATAAACAGGCATCGTAACCAGGTTTTATTTTTATTGAACGAGATGTCTCTGCTTACAATTTAATAATAGCCTCTCTGCATCATCTGTTAATTTCATAAGCTAACATGGAAATAAAATTGCAACCAATAGCAACGGTTAAAAATTCCCGTACAGAACCTGTTGATGATTTCTGGGAAACCATTATTGCTGAAATAGAACTGGCAGATCATATTCCAACCGAAGCATTCAATAACATTTCAGACTTTTCTCATCTTGAGATCATTTATTATCTCGATAAAGTTGATCTGGGCGCAATCGTGTTTTCAGGAAGGCCAAGAGGCAATCCTGATTATCCGTTAACAGGCATATTCGCACAAAGAAAAAAAGACAGACCTAATACGATCGGCCTTTGTACGGTTGAATTATTAGAGCATAATGGCAGAACAATAAAAGTAAAATACATTGATGCCATTGATGGAACACCTGTGTTAGATATAAAACCTGTTTTTAAAGAATTTCAACCAAAGACAACTATACAACAACCTGCGTGGGTTGCGGATTTAATGAAGCATTACTGGAAATGATTGCGAACAGATAATTATAAGTTTATAAAGTAAATATCCTCGCAATAAACAATGCCTTTAATCAAACTTGAAACAACAATTAACGCTCCAATAGAAATTTGTTTTGACTTATCAAGAAGTATTGATCTGCATAAAATTTCAACAGCTAAAACAAATGAAACAGCGATCGACGGAATTACAAAAGGGCTGATCAATTATGATGAGTTTGTAACATGGCAGGCAACACATTTAGGCATCAGGCAAAAACTAACATCAAAAATCACAGCTTATAATAGGCCATTCCATTTTTGCGATGAACAAATAAAAGGCGCTTTTAAAAAAATTAAACACGATCACTATTTTGCAGCAAAGGATAATATAGTTTTAATGACTGATGATTTTTTATTTGAATCACCATTCGGAATTGCCGGACATGTTTTTGACAACCTTGTTTTAACAGAGTACTTAAAAGGATTTTTAATAAAGAGAAATCAGGTTATAAAAGATTATGCAGAAACAGATAAATGGAAGCAACTGCTCCTTTAAAGTCACTCAATAAAATCTTGCTGCTGATTGTATAACTTTTAATTTTTATCACATGAACCAGGAAATTAAATGGCTCTCCAAACCTGAGCCGCACGACTACCCTGCTGCTTTATCTTATCTTTTGCTCATCTATTCAGAAGACGCTGCTAAAAAATTTGTATCACGATTAAAAAAAGCCGCTTCCATAAAATTTAAAGCGAAAGATATATTCAGGGCATCGTCGCTTTCTCTTCTTGGTGTAAGCAATTCGCATGTAGAAACAGACAGGAATAAAATAAGAAGGAAGAAAAGATCTCTCCTATTCTTCTTATAAGAGATGCTGCAAACGGCAAGGTTATTATTGCAGATGGCTATCACAGGCTGTGCGCTGTGTATTCTTTTGATGAAGACGCAGTGATTCCATG
>JABDFS010000087.1 GCA_013286425.1 Bacteroidota bacterium | reverse complement strand
TACAGGGAAAACCAATGGAGGATGCTATGCTGAATCAAATTGAATGTAGTGTCCGCCAGGGCGGCAACATGGATTTTTATTATACTGATGCGCAAAGAAATATTTATAAAACACTTGGCGGCACACCTTTTCTTGATCAGAATTACACTGTGTTTGGCGAAGTGATCAAAGGCCTTGATGTGATTGATAAAATTACGGCTGCACAAACAGATGCCAACGACAGGCCTTTAAAAAATATCCGTATGAAGATGCGTATGCTTAATTAAGATTGTTTGCTAATGTTTTTTAAATAATATTTGTACTCAAAAAAAATTACCATGAGTTTTCCGGCCGGATTAAAATATACCAAAGACCACGAATGGATTAAACTGATTGATGATAAAACTGCCCTGATAGGCATAACGGATTATGCACAGCATGAATTAGGAGATATTGTTTTTGTTGATATAAACACAACAGGTAAACATTTAAATGCAGAAGAAGTATTCGGTACAGTGGAAGCTGTAAAAACTGTAAGCGATCTTTTTCTTCCTGTTGAAGGAACAGTTGTTGAAGTAAACAGTGCACTTGGCAATAATCCTGAACTGGTGAATAGCGATCCCTATGGCGAAGGCTGGATAACAAAGATTGAAGTAACTGATCCTGCAGCAATAAACAATTTACTTACTGCTGAAGCCTATGAACAACTGGTGCTTTTGGTTTAGGTTTAGCTGTTGTTGTTTTGGTTTGTGCCTGGATGCTGAATACAAACGCCAGGCTTAAAACGAGTAATGCAATTTTTCTCATGATTAAATTTTAAAAATCCTGTTGTTCAAAATAAAATAGAATATGATCTTTTAAAAAACTTTCCTGTTCCATCAACGACATTGAAGTGTGTTCTTTCAACTGCCTGAAATGCGGCCATCCATCTTTATCCCTTCCTTCAAATTCATAATAACCACTTGGTGCAAGCACAGTACAAATAGCTACATGCATCAGGTCCTGCTTTTGTTCTTTTGTTATTTTTTGCTTGATAAAACCTGTTTCCTGCATGCCGATCAAAAATAAAATAGCCTCCATGTCGGGCTTTTTATCAAAACGCTCAACAAGCCTTGCTTCAAGGTTCCACCACCGCTGCTGTAAGTCATCTGCCGCAATCATAGCGCGCAAAGGTAGGGGTGTTGATGCAAAGGTTATATTTGCGCGAAATTTTAAGTTTTATGTTACAGGTGAATGTGTTGCGGCAGAAAACAGAATGGGTAAAAGAACGCCTTGCCGTTAAAAATTTTAAGCAGCCTGAACTGGTTGATGCAATTGTTGCAATGGATGATGAACGTAAAAAACTACAGGCTGAATTTGATGCATTGCAAGCCAAAGTAAACGCATCAAGCAAGAATATAGGCAAGCTGATGAGCACGGGAAATAGAGAAGAAGCAGAGCAATTAAAAGCTGATGTGGCAACATGGAAATTACAACTGGAACCTGGAAAAAAACAAGCTGCTGAAACAGAAAAAAAGTTAGAAGAAACAATTACGTTGTTGCCAAACCTTCCATCTGAAAAAGTGCCGAAAGGCCTTTCACCGGAAGACAATGAAGTGGTAAAACAAACTGAAGTGCCAATGCTTCCTGAAACTGCATTGCCACATTGGGAACTCACAAAAAAATATAAGCTGATTGATTTTGATCTCGGCAATAAGATCACCGGCAGCGGCTTTCCTGTTTATACAGGCAAGGGTGCAAAGCTGCAGCGCTCCTTAATTCAATATTTCCTCGATTATAATACGGATGCAGGGTATAAAGAAATCATTCCGCCTTTTATGGTGAATGAAGCCAGCGCATTCGGTACCGGTCAGTTACCCGACAAAGAAGGGCAGATGTATTTTGTGAATGAAGATGGCTTTTATCTTATTCCGACTTCAGAAGTTCCGGTTACAAATATGTATCGCGATACAATTGTAAAGCAGGAAGAATTACCTGTGAAGATGACGGCTTATTCCCCCTGCTTCCGGCGCGAAGCAGGAAGCTATGGAAAAGATGTGCGCGGTTTAAACCGTTTGCATCAGTTTGAAAAAGTAGAGATCGTTCAGATTGTTGATGCAGAAAAAAGTTATGACGCATTGGAAGAAATGGTTAGCCATGTTGAGCGTTTGCTTCAATTATTAAAACTTCCTTATCGCATATTGAGATTATGTGGCGGCGATATGAGTTTTACCAGTGCGCTTACTTACGATTTTGAAGTGTACAGCGCTGCACAGAAAAGATGGCTTGAAGTAAGCAGCGTAAGCAATTTTGAAAGCTATCAATCAAACCGTTTGAAATGCCGTTATAAAGATGAATCAGGTAAAATGCAATTAGTACATACGCTTAATGGCAGCTCGCTTGCATTGCCAAGAATACTGGCATGTTTGCTTGAGAATAACCAAACTGAAAATAGTATTGTAATACCTGAAGTGTTACGCAGGTATTTTGGTGAAGATGCGATTGGTTAATTGAAGAATATTCAACGATCAATAAACAACATTCAATATCCAGTTGAGAAATTCTTTAATTGAGTATTGATTATTAAACATTGAATATTGAGTGTTTTAATTAAGCCTGATGATAACCTTTGTACCCACAGGAATCATGTTGTATAATTCTTCCACATCTTTATTGCGCATGCTGATACAGCCGTCGGTCCAGTTACGGTAATTGTCTACATCAAAATCATCGTTCGGCCATGTTCCATGAATGCCAATACCGTTACCTATTTTGGCATTCGCCGGTATTAAACCCTGCGCTTTGCGTTCATTAAATTTTTCGATGCTTTCCCCGTTTGGATAATCAAGCAGCATAAACCTGTCCCATTTGGAATGAGGCTTTTTACTAACGATGGTAAAAGTTCCTTCAGGCGTTTTCCTGTCGCCTTCAACCAGTTTATCACGCAAATCTTTATTGCCAAACACGACCGGGTAAGTTATCAGCCAACCCTGTGCATCATACACATTCAGTTCATATTTCACCTTATTTATAACAATATAATAAGGCGAATCATACACCTGCGTTGAATGGAAGGAAGTGCAGCAAAAAAATATAAATACAGCAGCAGCAAGGATATTGAATTTCTTCATTTCTCTGTCCAAAATAATTTACACAACTAGTAACGTAACAGGGGTTTTTCTGAGTGTGCATTCACAAATTTTTAAAACATTTTTATAAGCACAATATGTTTATATGTAAAATAGCAGGAATGGTGTAAAAGGCTTTTTCGATAGTAAGATACAAATATCTGTAAACTCATTTCTTCGATATAACTTCGATATTTCTTCGATAAAACTTCGATATAACTTCGATCAATTAAATCGAAGAAATATCGAAGAAATATCGTAATTTTTTCGAAGAAATAAACCAGTTTGCATATTTGAATATAAATGATAGCCTCCAACTCTAAAAGGAAATAATAGCAGTGTGTATTACAAGACAAACAGGTATTACAAATTATAAAGTGGCGCTAAGGTTTCTGAAGTCCATTTAAGGTAGAGCACATTTAAATTTCAAGGTACACCGGCAACACCAGCGACTTTGCGCAGCCTTAAACCACCAATTCTCTAAAATAGCAGGACTGGGTTTTATTTTATGTGAAACAATGCCTTTTACTCTTATTCATACCCTGCCGAACAGAGTTGTTTTTTATTACTTCTGCCCTTTTGTCTCAATTTTTATTTTGCATAGTATTTGGTCAAATACCGTTTCTGTTTATCTTCAACGCTTTAAATATTTAACTATGGATTTTGGAAAGGAATTTGAAAAGTATGCAGTGA
The DNA here is from genome assembly GCA_013286425.1 of Bacteroidota bacterium. Classification (GTDB taxonomy): domain Bacteria; phylum Bacteroidota; class Bacteroidia; order Chitinophagales; family Chitinophagaceae; genus Parafilimonas. The sequence continues at coordinate 10,577 of JABDFS010000087.1, read as the reverse complement.
AGCACAGGGGAATCAGCTCCAATACACTGCAAGGATTTAAGCAACATACTATCACCAATCTTACACCGTATATAATTGAAGAACGCCCGTTAAACGTTGCAAGCATGGATGTGTTCAGCCGTTTAATGATGGACCGCATTATTTTTTTAGGCGAACCGATTGATGATTATGTTGCCAATATTGTAACAGCACAGCTTTTATTTTTAGACAGTACCGACAGAACAAGAGACATCCAGATGTATATCAACAGCCCCGGCGGAAGTGTGTATGCAGGCCTCGGCATTTATGATACAATGCAGTTTGTAAGTCCGGATGTTTCTACTATTTGCACAGGTATGGCTGCAAGTATGGGCGCTATCTTAATGTGTGCGGGCGTAAAGGGAAAACGCAGCGCGCTTAAACACAGCCGCATTATGCTGCATCAACCTTTTGGCTCTATTGGCGGTCAGGCAACTGATATTGAAATCACTGCAAAGGAAATAAAAAAGATCAAGCATGAATTGTATGAAATCATTGCACAACATACAGAAAAGGAAGTGGCAAGAGTTGAAGCAGACTGCGACCGCGATTTCTGGATGACTGCTGATGAAAGCAAAGCTTACGGAGTGGTTGATGAAGTATTGATTACTAATCCGCGAAAAGAAAAAAAGTAAGCCCCCATCCCCTAAAGGGGAGTTAAGAAATTTGAAATTGAGGATTGGGAAATTTTGAAATTGAAAACAATAATTACAAACTAATAAATATGATTGATTCAAAATATTTAGTTGACCCTTTGAGGCTGAATGATGATGAGGAAGAGCCGCAAAAAGAAGAAAAGCCGGAGCAATCGCCATACCTGATGAAGAAAATGGAGCAGCTTTTTCTTAAAAACAGGTCTGTATATTTCTGGGGTCCTGTTGAAGACAAATCTGCACGCGATATTGTAAGTAAATTGCTTTTGCTGGATGCTGATAAACCGGGTAAAGAAATAAAGTTTTATATTAATAGTCCCGGCGGTGTGGTTACAAGCGGAATGGTTATTTACGATACAATGCAGATGATACAATCGCCCGTTACCACTATTTGTATGGGCCTTGCAGCAAGCATGGGTTCTATTTTATTAAGTGGTGGGGTTAAAGGCAAACGCCTCATTTATCCTCATGGCGAAGTGATGATACACCAGCCAAGCATTGGTGGTTATTTCCAGGCAAACAGCGCCGATATTGAAATTCATGCAAAGCAAATGCAGCGCACTAAAGAGATCAGCGCACAGATTCTCGCCAATAACACAGGCAAATCTTTTGAACGTATTATGAAAGATTTTGACCGCGATTTCTGGATGGATGCCAAAGAGGCAGTAGAATATGGTATTGTGGATGGCATCCTGGATAAGTTATAGCAGTTTTATTAAGATATTCTGAAGCAAAGGTTTTACAAATAGCTTTTACCTTTGCTTTTTATTTTTTCATTAATTTTAGAGTATGGCAAAACCGTCAAACCTGCATTGTTCTTTTTGTGGCCGCAGCCGCGATGAAGTTAAAATACTCATTGCCGGCCAGGAAGGACATATTTGTGAAAACTGTGTAGAACATGCACAGGAAATTATTTTGCAGGAATTACAGGTGAGAGATGAGAATCGTACCACCCAATATAAATTCAATATCCGTAAGCCCGTTGAAATAAAAAATTATCTTGACCAATACGTGATTGGCCAGGATGATGCAAAGAAAATTTTATCTGTAGCTGTTTATAATCACTATAAGAGAATTACACGCAAACAACAGGTTGATGAAGTTGAAATAGAAAAGAGCAACATCATCATGGTGGGTGAAACCGGTACCGGTAAAACATTACTTGCAAAAACAATTGCAAAATTGTTAAACGTTCCTTTCGCTATTGTTGATGCCACAGTTTTTACCGAAGCAGGTTATGTTGGTGAAGATGTTGAAAGTATGCTCACGCGTTTGCTGCAATCATGCAACTATGATGTGCAGGCAGCAGAAAAAGGAATTGTGTTCATTGATGAGATAGATAAGATTGCACGCAAAGGCGATAACCCTTCCATCACACGCGATGTAAGCGGCGAAGGTGTGCAACAGGGCCTGTTGAAAATGCTGGAAGGAACAGAAGTATTGGTTCCACCACAAGGCGGAAGAAAACATCCTGAACAAAAGATGATAAAAGTAAACACTACAAATATTCTTTTTATTTGTGGCGGTGCTTTTGATGGCGTTGATAAAATAATTGCAAGACGCATTAACACAAATGCTATCGGCTTCAATGTAAACAAAGAAGACCAGGAAAACCAGCGTAAGAATTTGTTGCAGTTTGTAAATGCGCAGGATATACGCTCTTTCGGCTTGATACCTGAATTGTTGGGCCGTCTTCCTGTTATTACTTATCTCAATCCTTTGGATGCAGCTACTTTAAGAGATATTTTGACTGAACCAAAAAACAGCCTTATTAAACAATACACAAGATTGTTTGAAATGGAAGGTATAAAATTGACTGTTGATGAAGGCGCGCTTGCTTTTATGGTTAGCAAAGCATTAGAGTTTAAGTTAGGTGCAAGAGGTTTAAGGAGTATCTGTGAACATATTCTTACCGATGCAATGTTTGAAATGCCCGGTACTAATAAAAAAGAGTTGCATCTTACACTGGAATATGCATCAAACAAGTTTGATAAGAGCAAACTGAATAAACTAAAAGTTGCATAATTATCACACAGAATTTTTAAGTTGAATTATATTTTGAAGCCTGATTTTTCAGGCTTCTTTTTTTATGGCTCTGTTTGTGAAGTATGCGTCATTGATTGCTGAAATTTATTTCACACATTAATAAATGATTTAATTTTAGTTCGGAATCATTTTCTTCTGCAAAAAATTTAACTGAACAAAGCCGTACGCTTCTATAAAACGGCAGAAGCATTCTACATGAGCAATGCAAAATATACAATTGAAGAACAGCTTACATCAACCTCCCAGTTTTTAATGTACCGGGCTATTCCGACTGAAAGCAATGAAACAGTTGTTTTGAAAATGCTGAGTTCACCTTACCCTTCACAACATGCTTTAAACCGTATTCAAACAGAATATTCTATTCTTCAAAACCTTCCTGAAGACTGCATTGTGCACGCAACGGCGCTTGAAAATATAGAGAGTAAACTGGTATTGATTTTAGAAGACAATAAAGAAATATCACTAAGTGAGCATTTAAAAAAAAGCCTGTCCGATCTAAAAGATTTTTTTTCAATCGCGATACAATTGGCAAAAGCTGTGAACGCATTACATGTTCATAAAGTCTTGCATAAAAACATTACGCCTTCGAATATTCTCATCAATACTGAAACAAAAAAAGTAAAACTTACCGGTTTCAGTTTTGCATCAAAGATTGCACGAGAAGCATTGTTTGCAGATTCAAAAGAAGCGCTTGAAGTTGACCTTACGTATATATCACCGGAACAAACAGGCCGCATTAACAGCACGCTTGATTTTCGTTCAGACCTTTATTCTTTAGGAACTGTATTGTATGAAGTATTAACCGGTCAGCCACCGTTTGTTTCAGATGATTCATTGGAAATGGTGCACAGTCATATTGCGCGCAAACCAAAACCACCCGGTGCACTCAGGAACATTCCTAAATCGCTTTCCCCGGTTATCCTGAAGTTACTTGAGAAAAGCAAGGAAAACAGGTACCAGGCAGCAAGCGGGTTACTATTTGACCTGCAGCGTTGTTTTGAATTGTACAACAACAATATGCCGGACAAAGAAATTGTTACCGGCGAAAGAGATATATCAGACCAGTTCAGAATACCGGAAAAAATTTATGGCCGCGAAGAAGAGCTTAATCAAATAACTGGAACATTAAACAGGGTTAAGAATGGCCCTGCGGAAATGCTTGTAGTTGCTGGTTATTCTGGCGTTGGAAAATCAAGGCTTGTAAAACAAATTCAAAAAGGTTTTACAGATACTGCAAGTTTTTTTATATCAGGAAAGTTTGATCAGTTCAAAAAAGATGAACCACTCAGTGCGCTCTTAGCTGCATTAAAAGAATTGATACGTGAACTGTTAACGCAAGGCCATGAGCAGATTGAAGAATGGCGAAAAAAAGTATTGGAATCAATTGGCAATAACGGGCAATTAATAATTGAAGTTTTGCCTGAAGCTGAATTATTGATAGGCAAACAAGCTGCAGTGCCAATATTGCCGCCGGCCGAAGCAAAGAACCGTTTCAACGAAACGTTCAACAGCTTTATAAAAGCTTTTTGTAAAGAGAAGCAACCGCTTTGCGTTTTTCTTGATGATCTGCAATGGATGGATTCTGCGACAAGGCAATGGATAGAAAATGAATTGGTAAACTTCTCCAATGTTTTACTGATAGGCGCTTACCGCGATAATGAAGTTTCTGCTTCGCACCCCTTAATGCTGATGTTTGAAAGGCTTGCGCATAACAGCATGCACATTCAAACAATTGCCTTGCATCCTTTAAGTGCTGATGTGTTGAATGAAATGATTGCAGATACTTTGCATCTTCAAAAAGAGGAATGTAGGAACATCAGCGAAATAATATTTCAGAAAACAAATGGCAATCCTTTCTTTACACGGCAATGCTTGCTTTCGTTGTATGAAAACAATGCGATCTTTTTTGATGCAGAAAACCTGACATGGAGTTATGATCTGCATTTGGTGCAGCAGGCAAAGATCAGCGACAATGTTATTGAACTGATGGTGCAGTTGATTCAGCGCCTTCCACAAACAACTCAACAGGTACTTAAAAAAGCATCCTGCATTGGCAGTCGCTTTGCAACAGATGTACTTAGCATCATCAACAATACAACCCTTGCTGAAACCAATGCTGAACTTATTTATGCAACTGAGCAAGGGCTGATCATACCATTCAATTCATGGCAGAAAGAAGGGCCGGAAGAATTCACTTTTCTGCATGATAAGATACAGCAGGCATTGTTGAGTTTATTGTCTGATGATGAAAGAAAACGTATTCACCTCCAAATTGCAAGGGTTTTACTATCGACATCAGCCAACATAGAAACGGATGAGAAGATATATGAAATTGCCAATCACTTTAATTACGCTTCTGAACTTGTTACATCAACAGAAGATATACATAAAGTTGCTGAAATAAATTTGTTTGCAGGCATCCGCGCAAAGAAAGCATCAGCGTATGAGCAGGCAAGAAATTATATTGAAACGGCAATGAATGCTTTGCCTTCATCAACATTAAAAACCGCATCGGCATTTTCGAGCCAATTGTTTTTACAGCGTGCAGAAAGCGAACATTTATGCGGCAACAATTCAATAGCTGATGGTTTTTATGATGAAGCGATTGTGCTGGCAACAGCCGAGCTTGATAAAGCAAGGATCTATCAGCGTAAAATTCATTATTATATCAACCTTGGCAATTTCAACGAAGCGTACCAAACAGGCCGCAAAGCAGTGAAGCAATTGGGCGTATCTATTCCTCCGAAATTTATTCCGCCTTTATTAATAAAAGAAATTGTAACCTACCGTTTGCGTTTAGGCAGGCGCAAAATTCCTGATATCATCAACCTGCCTGAAATGACTGATGAGCGACTGAAAATGGCAATCTTGCTCATGTCAACTTTTGCGCGCGCTGCTTATCAAATAAGACCCGAACTATGTGTTGCTTTATGTTTTAAGATAGTGAATATATGTTTGAAACATGGCAACACAGAAGGCGTTAATGTCGGTTATCTTGCTGTAGGACCAATTTTCTTTGGTGCGATACTCAATCAAAAACAAACAGGCTACGATTTTGGCCAGTTAACACTTGCGCTCGTTGAAAAGTATAAGAGCCATGCATTTAAAGCGGAAACAAATTTTGTTATTGGATACTTTGCTATTCCGTGGAGAAAGCCTGCAACAGAAATGGAACAATACTGGCAGATAGCTTATGAAACAGGGCTTGAAGTGGGCGACCATTTTCATACAAGCTGTGCCTGTTGCGGCACCATTCAGAGTTATTACATGCGCGGTGTAAATTTTGATGATATCAAAAAAACAGCTTCGCACTATCTTGAATTTTTGCAACGCATCAATAACAATGAAGGAATACTTACGCTGCAGGCTGTTCAACAATCAATCAACAATCTTCGAGGCGAAACATCATCTAATATTTCTTATGATGCACCTGGCTTTGATGAAACATCATACATAAATGAATTGCAAAAATTCGGCTCAAGGCATTTTGCGCATTATTACTATATCAACAAAATGCAGACCTTGTATTTATGGGGCGAATATGAAAAGGCTTATGAAGTTTCAAAGCAATCAGATGTTTATTTAAAAGATTCTCCGGGCATGCTGCACACGGCAGAACATCATTTTTATAAGGCTTTAATTCTTTGCGCGCTATATCCGCAGGCAAGTGCAGTACAAAAATTAAAATGGAAAAAAACATTACAGGGTATCATTGGGAAATTTTCAAAATACTCAAAAGGAAGCGCATCGAATTTTATTCATAAACATCAATTGCTTATTGCAGAAACACAAAAAATTTATGGAGAGACTTCATCGGCAGAGAACGCATATTATGCAGCTATAGAAGCTGCAACAAAATTTGGCTATACAAATATTGTTGCGCTCGCGAATGAGTTATTAATGCGTTTTCATTATAACAGCGGGCATAATATAGCGGCAGCTTTTCATTTGCGCAGCGCGGAATATGCATACAAAACATGGGGCGCTACTGCTTATGCAAAATTTCTGCATAACAGGTATCTCACATTATTCGATTCTTCTGATGCATTTAATCATGATAATAAAAAATCATTACAAAGTGTATTTGCAGATACCAATGAAGAAAACAGCCTGGATCTTTCAACGGTATTAAAATCATCTGAAGCTATATCACGCGAAATAAGATTGCGTGATCTTGTTGATGCATTGATGAAGATCACTATTGAAAATGCAGGTGCACAGCGCATGGTTTTATTATTGCAGCAGCAGGATAATCTTGTAGTGTATGCAGAAAGTTTTGCTGATAATAATCACATAGAAATTATGGACGATGTGCCGCTTGATAAATACAAAAATATTCCTGCCTCAGTTGTATATTATGTTTCAAGAACCGGCAACCCGCTTATTCTTGAAGATGCTGCTGCAAGCGAATACAATAACGATGCTTATATAAAAGAAACAAACCCGAAATCTGTTTTGTGTGCGCCGCTGATTAAGCAAGGAAAGACTACCGGTGTTATTTATGTTGAGAACAATCTTGCAAGCGGCATGTTCACGCAACAAAGAGTTGATTTGTTAGTATTGTTAAGCGGACAAATGGCAATCTCAATTGATAATGCATTATTGTATAACAGCCTTGAAGAAAAAGTTATTGAACGTACAGAAGAACTGAAGCGTAAAAACATACAGCTTGAATCAACATTAAAATCATTACAGGAATCTCAAAGAAGATTAATACATGCTGAAAAGATGGCTTCCCTCGGCCAAATGACTTCAGGCATAGCACATGAAATTCAAAACCCTTTGAACTTCGTTATAAATTTTGCAGAACTTTCTGAGAGTCTTATTGACGAACTGAAAGAGTTGTTGCATATTGATGAAAAGCAACTCGCTGATAAAAATGATGACCTTGGAAGTCTTATGAATGAACTTCAACTCAACAATGAAAAAATAAATACGCATGGCAAGCGTGCCGAAAAAATTGTAAGAGGCATGATGGCTACTTCTGCAAATATTGAATCAAAAAAAATCTCAAACATTGATGCTATACTTGATGAAGCTGCTTATCGAGCTAAAAATAATTTCGCCAATAAGAATCCTGATTTTATTTCAGTCGTTGTAAAAAATTACAATGATGATAATGTAACTATAAATTCTTCACAGGAAAGTCTTACCAATGCATTTGTAAATCTTATTGATAATGCATTATATGCTGTTTGCGAAAAGAAACAAATGCTGCGCGATGATTATTCGCCTGAAATAAAAATTGAAACATCAAAAACAGAAAATGCAATTCAAATAAAAATAAAAGACAATGGTGAAGGCATTGCTGCGGCAGACTTAGATAAAATATTCATTCCTTTTTTTACAACCAAGCCAACGGGCCGCGGCAATACGGGAAACGGGCTTACTATTTGCCACCAGGTAATAGATAATCATAAAGGTGAAATAGAAGTAACTTCTGAATTTGGTATTTGTACAGAATTTTTTGTAACACTGCCTTTACAGTAAAATGATAAAATATATTTGAATTGTAGATTCATTAATGCTTACATTTAAGCATTGTTTATGACGAAAATTGAATCTGATTTCACCATCACTGCTTGTGTTTTCCGGCTTTACATTTTATCATAAACATGCATTGCAGAATGCTTAAATGAAACTGTGCAGTTCCCGGTCTGCTAAAAAATCCATCGAGTTAAATTGTATTGAGGCGCTATGAAAATCCAGCCCTTTGCTTAAAGAATACTAATTCAATTTAAATAATAAATATCATGAGTTATCTTGATGTGCCACGGCTTCATTTCAGCGGCCGTTTTTTTACAGATCCATCTACTGTAAATAATGATCCTACGCATTACAATCCTGATGTAACCAATCCATCACCATGGCAGGAACCTGAAGGCCAGCATCGCTTTCAATTTCAAAACTGCATTATTAATTCTGCTGTAAATCAGGACGGCCCTGTACCAAACGATCCGGTGGTCGGTGTTGCAGTAAATACCAATGCTGTACCTGATTATGCAAGAATTGTTGACCTTGATGTTTACCAGCAAGGCGTTTCAACATTATTTGGGTTAATAATAAACATCCCGGTTTCAGATACTTTAACTATCAGTGGTAATACTGATCCTGCAGCATTGAACAGTTGCTGGTTCACTGCAGTATTACCTACGCGCAGTTGGGGCAGCGATTATGGTGAAGATAGTTTTGGTGGCGACATGAATGCGTGCGGTTTTTTTCAAACGGTGATACGTATTGCTGAAACAAGCTGGCCACAATCATCGGGCTCTGCTTTAATAGACCAGTTGCGTGCTTCAACAATTACTGTTGATGGTCAATTATTACTTTCATTAAAGATGGTTGTAGATGGATACGAAAATGTACCGCAGGATGCAAATTTCAGAACAGGAAGAATTGTTGGTACTATCGGTACAGTAAATGCGAATGAGCCTTTATATAATCCACCTGGTCGTTACCTGCAGCCACGTTCTTTTTATGAATTGGATGCGAACGGAAATGTAGTTATAGTAAATAAAAATCCTGTTCCATTGCCATGGTATTATCCATCATTTAATGAAGCTATTTTTAAAGTTGATACAACAAGAAATGTATTGGTGCTTGACCTTGCCAACAGCATTTGCAGGCAATCGGCAGCAGGCGATCCTGTTGATCTTGGAACTATAACCGCAAGTGTTACTTTGCCTGACTCTTCCGGTCCTGTTGCGGAGTTGCCAATAAGCACTGTTGATTATTCTGCCTTTTCTTACAGCAATAGCGCACTCATCACAGAACTGCCATTAAATAGTGATCAATTAAATGCATTGCAATCCGGTGGCGCTTTAACATTAACCAGCTCACGTAATGATCTTGGTAATCCTGTTGTATTGTCTGAAACCGGCGGCATTCCTTCATTTGCTGTTGAAGTAAGACCAGTTCGCATGGCAGGTGATCCCGGTACTACAGCAACAACACAGGTGTATATTTCACAAAACGGAGCACCGCTTGCAGGAAAAATTTTGGGATTGAATATTGCCAGCGTGCATGGTGATACACCCGGTGCAACAGTGCCGCCATACAATCCCGGTGATACACCACAAGCAGACGGAGCATTGCAGGCTACCATCACACCATCAGACGCAAATGGTTTTGCTACTGTAACATTGACTGTGGTAAAAGATCCGGGCCAACGTACACCACAACTTGATGGCCAGTTATACTTCATCAATTTATATGATCCTGAACTACCGGAGCCTGATTGGGCAACTTTCAATCCAATTCAGGAACATTTGATATCCTGTTTGGTGTGGTCGCAATATGCTGTTAATACCAATCCTTCATGGGAAGAAGTGCAAAATATGATGGCGCCTTATATGAAATTGTATGCATCGATGCGCAATCTGGTTGATCTTACAGATCCTCACACATTTTCCATCTTTGCTATTAATCCGCCATGGGACAGAACGTACAATGCACCACCGTATAAACAAAATGGTTTGAACATATGGTGTGGTGCCATTCCTTATTACTTAACAAGGGATTTCAATAACTCGCTTTACATGCCTATAACAAGAGATCTGTCACCGAATAAATTAACTACGGTTTTATATTTTGTGCAGAATCTTCAAAGTACAGCCAGCCTTCCACCTGAACAATAAAATTTATTTGTATGAAATACTTATCCGTAAATAAATGGCAACTCTTTATATGTTTTGTAGTGCTTTCTTTAGTAGCATTTAATGTCAGCAGCTGCAACGATACCAGCAAAGAGAGCAAAGAAACTAATGCTTTAAAATCAAATGCAATGGTTGCTGCATTACCATCAAATGCGCAAGACAGCGCTTTGCCTTTTACAATGGATTTTGAAGAGATGAATTATGC
>JABDFS010000086.1 GCA_013286425.1 Bacteroidota bacterium | reverse complement strand
GTTTACCTGCATGGTTTTTCTGCAAGCCAGGGCGAAGGCAAACCTATGCATACCAACATTGCAAAAGAGTTTGGGTGCAATTTGTATTTAAGCCGTTTGGCAGAACATGGAATTGATACAACAGAGCCTATGATGAATTTAACTGCTGACAAATTATGGGAAAGCGCAAAGCAGGCTTTGCAAATCGGTAAACAGTTAGGCAATAAAGTAATATTGATGACAACCTCAACCGGTGGAACGCTTGCATTAAAACTTGCTGCGGATTATCCGGATGATGTATATGCATTGATATTGATGTCGCCCAACATTGCTATTCATGACAGCCGTTCTTTTCTGCTGAATAATCATTGGGGATTGCAGATAGCGCGCACTGTGACAGGCAGCCATTATATTACTGCTTCTGATTCATCGCCCACATATAGACAATACTGGTACTATCATTACCCGCTTGAATCAACAACGCAACTGCAGGAAATGTTGGAAACAACAATGACGAAAGAAACTTTTGAGAAAGTAAAACAGCCAACATTGTTGTTGTATTATTATAAAGATGATGCGCACCAGGATAGTGTTGTAAGTGTTCCCGCCATGCTGAATATGTTTGGCGAATTAGGTACCCCATCAAACGAAAAAATTAAAGAACCAATGCCTGATGTAGGCGATCATGTAATGGGTAGTTATATAAAAAGCAAAGACCTTTTGGAAGTGCAGCAGGCAATAGAAAATTTTATGGAACGCAAACTGAAGATGCAACCGTTACCACAGCAATAGCCTATGGAAAATATAGACATCATTGTTATACTTTTATTCCTTATTACTTTTCTCGCAGTTCTAAGTAAAAAAAGAAATTTTCCTTTTGCCATTATTCTTGTCTTATCGGGCATTGTTATCAGCTTAATTCCTGGCTTGCCGACTATTTCATTGGAGCCTGATATTATTTTCTTGATTTTTTTGCCGCCATTATTATATGGTGCTGCATGGAATACAAGCTGGCACGATTTCAAAGCTGCTATCAGGCCAATAAGCCTTGCGTCGATCGGGCTTGTATTTTTTACAACGGGAGCTGTTGCCATTGCAGCACATTTACTGATTCCCGGCTTTACATGGCCGCTTGCTTTTTTATTGGGAGCGATTGTATCGCCACCTGACGCAGTAGCTGCAACTTCCATAACAAAAGGGCTTGGATTAAATCCCAGGTTGATTGCCATTCTGGAAGGAGAAAGCCTTGTAAATGATGCCAGCGGTTTGATCGCTTACCGCTATGCTTTAACCGCAATAACTGCCGGCAATTTTGTTTTCTGGCAGGCTGGCGTAAATTTTCTTTGGGTTGCTGCGGCAGGCATTGCGATCGGGCTTGTGATTGGTTACATTACTTACTTCATTCAGAAAAAATTCTTTTGTGATCCTGTGCTTGAAGTAACACTTACTTTTCTTACACCATTTGCTTCCTATCTTTTGGCAGAACGTTTTCATGTATCAGGCGTATTGGCTGTTGTAACAACAGGGCTATTTCTTTCATTCCGCTCAACAGAAATATTCAGCAATGAAAGCAGGATAATGGCTTACTCCGTTTGGGAAACGGTGCTGTTTATTTTGAATGCACTTGTTTTTATTTTGATAGGATTGCAGTTGCGCAATGTTATGAAAGGCATCAGTGATTATCCTTTGCTGACATTGGTATTATATGGTTTGGCAATAAGTTTTGTAGTGATAATTGTCCGGTTTATCTGGGTTTTTCCTGCTTCTTATTTACCGAGAATATTAAGCAAACGCATCCGTAAAAAAGAACAGCTTGATCCGCGCAACCTTATAATATTTGGTTGGGCAGGAATGCGTGGTGTGGTATCAATGGCGGCTGCATTGGCAATACCTCTTACCTTAACTGACGGCACTGCTTTTCCTCAACGCGATCTTGTTATTTATTTATCCTTCTGCGTTATTTTATCAACGCTGGTGTTGTTAGGTTTTTCTTTAAAATGGGTTGTACGCAAACTGAAAATCGATCCTTATTCTTTGGTGGCGGAAGAATATGAAATAAGAACACAGGTGGCAACAACAGCCATAAATTATATAGAGAACAATTTAGGTTTCACACAGGAAGAATTACTCAACAATATTAAAAGCAAGTATGAGGTAAGATATAACCGGCTGCAAAAAACAGACCTGCCTGCAAATTATTTTGGTTCAGGAAAAACGCTTGCGGGAAATATATTCAATGAATTTACAAAACTGCAACTCGAGCTGTTAGGCGTTGAACGCAATACCATAAAAGATTTGCATACAACAGGTAAAGGCAACGAAGAAATTATACGAAAGATCGAAAGAGAATTAGACCTTGAAGAAACAAGGTTACAGCTTGAAATTTATGATGCGTGAAATTGTTTTTCTTCATCAACATGCCTGTATACTTCCAACAGTTTTGCAACAGCTTTTCTTCCGTCATTACCCAAAGCGACAGAAAAATTATTTACATACAGATCGATATGCTGACGCATAACTTGCTCACTCATTTCCTGTGCATGCTGTTTTACATAATCACTTAACTGCTCATAATTATTTTCAAAAGCATATTCAACACTTTGTCCAATGAGTTTATCAATTTCAGATATAATGGATATATCGAAATGTTTTTTTGCAACAATGCCCCCCAACGGAATTGGCAACTGTGTTTGTGTTTCCCAGTAATCACCAAGATCCACCAGTTTATGCAACCCTTTTTGCTGGTAAGTAAACCTGTTTTCATGTATAATAACGCCTGCATCTACATCATCATTCAATACCGCATCTTCTATCTCATTGAAAACCTTAAACACTTTATTATGCGCATTTGGAAAAGCCAGTGAAAACAGCATGTGCGCTGTAGTGTTCACACCGGGAATAGCAATGCATTTATCATTCAGTGTATTAATATCGATAGCAGACTTTGCAATCAGCAACGGCCCAACGCCTTTGCCCAAAGCGCCGCCACTTTCAATCAACATATATTTATCCAGCACCAATGGCAACACGCCATAACTGATCTTTGTTATATCTATTTTTTGTTGCAAAGCCCATTCATTTAATGTTTGCACATCTTCAAGCTTTACATCAAATTCAAAACCCTTCGTATCAATCTTATGATTCACCAATGCATCAAATATGAAGGTATCGTTAGGACAGGGAGAAAATGCCAATGATAATTTCATGCGCTCTTTACATTACTTTATATAGTTTATCAATGTATTTAAGCAGGGTTATATTTAAGTTATCCAGTGATTCTTTTATCATCCACTTGCTTTTATCTCTTTCACCAATGTAATTACTGATGGTGCGCACCTGCAAAAAATTTGTGTTCGTTTGCCGGCAAACATAATGCAATGCAGCACCTTCCATTGATTCAATTACCGGACCATATTTTTTTAAAAGTTGTTTAATACGCTCTTTGCGTGTTGTTACTTCATTTACAGTAATGCCCGCTACGGCTTTTAGTTTTAACAGGTTTAGTTTTTCAATATTCAGGTTAGGCAAAGTTCTTTTTACGTAAGGATGATAATTGGGTTTTTCTAATTTCAGGTTGAAGAGATCGCGCCACTTGCCGTTTTCTTCAACGCCAAGATTGCCTTCAATTTCTTTTTCAACCACAACTACTTTTCCCAATGAAATATCTGTATCAAAACATCCTGCCATTCCGGCCTGTATAATAAGATCAGGTTTTTCTTCAGCAATTAATTTAGTGAGTGAAAATGTTGTTGCCATCATGCCAACACCCGACTGATGAAAATAAATTTTCAAGCGCCTGCTTTTCTCGGTATATAATTTATTGATGTTTGAAAAACAGGGCATCCATTCGCCAACAGTTGCTGCAGTAATAAAAACTCGCATAGCGGGCAAATTTCGTAATAAATGTTTATGCGGATTATTAAATATGGGTGTGAAGAATATTCATTAAGTTGAGATCATGATCCGGCATTTTCAGCTACGCGAATGTAATAGCCGTTTATATCAACGAACGCAAATTCGCGCAGTCCGTAAGGATGCAAACGCAGCTCATCAGCAATGATGATATTTCTATTTTTGAACTCTTTATATATCTCATCAATCGATTCAACAAACCATAACAATGGCAAACGATGATGTTCATTATTGATATCATTGGCGAAGTTTTCATCTTCTGCAAACAAAAGCCTGAGCTCATTCCTGCTGATACCGCCATCTTTATCACCGAATGTCCATTCATCGCCAAATCCGAGTACATCACGATAATAATCCAGTGTTGCTCTCAGATTTTTAACCGGCAAATGCGCATTGCTTCTTATAAATTTTGCGGGCATATTGTATGTTTAACTCTTAGTTGTTGCTTCAGTTTTAAAATCAAGCCCCTGTTCCTGCAAAGCTGTTTTCAATATTGGAATCGTTGAAGGCCCAACACCATGCAATGCCAGTAATTCTTTTGTAGTATGTGCTGCAATTTTTTTCAAAGAAGTTAATCCTTTGCTTTCAAGCGCCCTGCGTGCAGGTGCAGATAATTTTGAAAGGAAATCATCTTGTTTAACCGGCATAATTATTTTGCTTGATATTAATTTGTTATCGCTATCGTTGAATTGATTTTTACCGGGTTTGAGTTAGCGCCGAATTCTCCCTGCGGCAATGCATTGCTTGCAAATTGGGCAATAGCATCTTTCTTAAAAACAACACAATGTGTTGAGCCGCCAAATTGAAAATATCCCAACTGATCGCCCTTCTTTACCTGCTGGTTTTCTTTTACTGTTACAATGCACGAAGAAACTTCTGCCATGCCAATCGGTATCACGCAGATCATTCCCAGTTTTTTATTACTGCTTTCAATAAATATCAAAGCGCGTGCAGCAACATGTGCAATATATCCCTGTGAATTATTCGGGCCAACAGGATCAAATCCTGCAGAATAAGCTTCTGCATAATAACTGCCGTCAACCAAAGCAACTTCCTTTATAACGCCATCAACAGGGCTATGCCAGCGATGATATTTTTCAGCGCTTAAAAAAGCCTGGTACACGGTGCCCCCGTTGAAATAATCAACATGCCTTCCGTTAAGCATATGTTCGAGAGAATATGATTGCCCTTTTAACCAGAAAGCATCTGTTTTTTTAACGTTGGTATCAATGGCGAATGGCTGAGACTCGCAGGCGCTTACAATTATCTTTTCATCATCTGCAGGCAAAGGCCGTATTCCGGGTTTAAACTGGCGGATAAAAAAATCATTCCACGAAGTAAAACCCCAGTAAGGTTTTGATCTGTCTAAAATAAACTCATCAATGTTCAGGGCTTTTTGTGCTTCAGGGCTAAACCATCCGTTTTCATTTTCATTTAAAACATAACAGGATGCAGGTGAGTTTAAAAATTCTGTCCACACAGCCAATACTTTTTTCAATACCGCATTCACTTTATCATTCAAAAATGCAGCCTGCCCCGCAGGTGTGTACATCGGGTAATCTAAGATTGCATTGATAGGAAAGCCCACCATTTCAGTGTTATTAAATTCAGGCGCAGTAGTAAGTACATGATTAATGATGCGCAGCATTTGATGATAATCTTTGATCTTAACATCACCACTTCCGCGTTGTATGGGAATGTGCGGTTGCTGCTGGAACATCTGTGTAAAATACATGTACAAAACAGGGTCGGTTTCTATCAGTTTTTTAAATTCTGTTATTACAGGATGAAAAGCTTTGTTTGCTTTTGTTGCTGCATCAATTGTTTTTTGTAACCAGTTATTCAGAATAGAGCGGTCAGCAGGAAGCCAGCGCCCAAGGCGGCTTGAAGGAATATGTTTATGCATAAAAATTATTTGGTGTTTTGTATTTAAGGTGCCCGGAACTTTTAAACGGCAGGCAACAGCTTTTATCTTGTTGAAGGTATAAATAAATTATGGATGATGAATGCATGTAATGAAAGCATAACAGTTTTGAATGAGTGCCGATCTGTACAGTTAAATTTTCATTGCAACAAGCTTCTTTGCACTACAATCATTAATTTTAAGGCAATGAAAAAATTGCTTTTCATATTTTTTTCAATCCCGGTTTTATTTTTTTTAATAAGCTGGTATGCAGTACAACCTAAAAATTTTGTGATTGATCAATCAAATATTTTAGATAGTACACAAAGAAAAAAACTGAATGACCTGTATGTTAATCATGAAAAACTTACCACAAACCAGGTTGTGCTTTTAACTACAGATAGTTTTTATCCCGACTCAACGATAGAAGAATATTCCACGCATCAATTCAACGCGATAGGAATTGGCCGCAAAGACATAAATAATGGCGTGTTGATTATTTTTAGTGCACACATGAAAAAAGTGAGAATTACAACCGGCTACGGAACAGAAAAAGTTTTGACCAATGCAATTGCCCAGTCAATTATTGATTCGCTGATGATTCCTCAGTTCAAACAACAAAAATATTTTGAAGGGCTTTGGAATGGAAGTATTGCCATTACTAAGCTTTTAGAAAAACCCGAAAACAAAATCAGGTAATTAATTAGTGATAGTATTTTCAGAAGGACTGCTATTTTTTCTAATATCAGCAACTATAAAACTTTTTTTGTTTGAAGTCAATTATGGGTGGTCCGCCAGAACAGCCACCAATCTCTTCTGCATCTTTATCCTTTAGATTGTGCCCAATGATCCATTTGCCGGTTTTTGTATGTTTCATTAATATTCCTTCGTCAATAATGTCACCTTTTTTACCTGTCAGATTTCCTGTTCCATTATTAATGATTTTAATGGAGTCTCCCTTTATTTGAACAGTACATGTTGTATTCAAAGATTTTCCTTGCCATTCTTCAAATGCAATAGAATAGGTATAAAATCCATCTTTTGGCTTTTGAGCAGATGCTATAAAGACGCAAAAAGAAAAACAAATCAAAAATGAGGCTTTCATATTTTTTAAATTTACTTCTTTTTACGGCAAAATCATTTCATTACTAACAAGCGAATTGGTGCAGATAATAATCTGCATGTTTTCTCCACCATTGACGCTCTTTACCAACAGTTATGTGATTCAGGATTATTATTAAGAACACAAATAAAAGTGCTCTACAAACAGCGGCGGAAAAGTAAAAACTATTTAATTAGGTTCATAAATTTAAGGAATATCTCCAAAGCTTAACTATAGCTGACTTATAGCCAACATATAGCTGACTTATACCTGAGTTATAGCCGAGTTATAGCTGATTAAATCCTATGATAAAGGCATGCATACCTATGGCAAATCAATAGATAGTGAATGTTCAAGCCGCTATAAGGGTTCTTTATCAACGGTTTTTTATGCACTTATAAATGAATTATGCCAATAAAGGCTGCAAGTGGTTGTATTTCCCTTTACATCAAACAAAGGCTGGCAACAATCTTCAATCTATTCTTGTTCAATCAAAAAAATGCTTTGATTTTTGCAGCACTTGCATCTGTAGCATTTACATAAGCAAACTGAAGCTGCCATGAAATACTGCAGCACAAGTGTTGCGATGCAAGAGACGATGCCACGAAATGCCGCAGCTGGTAATATAAAAATTTGCGGCATTCGCTGAGACAATAAAAAACAAATACGGGCGAAGCAAAACCGTAGCTGGTAACCCAAAAAATACATTTATTCAATGAGCGAACTGAAAGTTTATAATTCACTAACGAGGGAGAAAGAAGTTTTTACACCTATAACACCGGGGCATGTGGGACTGTACGTGTGCGGCCCAACGGTAAGTGGCGAAAGTCATTTAGGACATGCGCGGCCGTATGTAACGTTTGATATTGTGTATCGCTGGCTGATGCATTTGGGTTATAAGGTTCGTTATGTGCGCAACATTACAGATGCAGGGCATTTTGAAGAAGAAGGCCGTGCTGCGGAAGATAAGATTGCTAAGAAAGCGATACTGGAAAAACTGGAGCCGATGGAGCTGGTGCAGAAATATACCAACCTGTATCATTGGGCGATGCATCAATTAAATACGCTTGATCCAACGATTGAACCAACGGCAACAGGGCATATCGTTGAACAGATCGGCATGATCGAAAAGATTATTGCTGATGGCTATGCCTATGTGGTGAATGGCTCTGTGTACTTTGATGTGTCGAAATACAATAATGATTTTTCAAAGAAAGGTGAACCTTATGGAATTTTGAGCGGAAGAGTTTTAGATGAAATGATCGCTACCACACGTGATCTGGATAACCAGGAAGAAAAACGCAACACCAACGATTTTGCTTTGTGGAAAAATGCGCCGCCTGAGCATATTATGCGCTGGAAAAGTCCGTGGGGTGAGGGTTTCCCCGGATGGCATATTGAATGTTCTGCAATGAGTACAAAATATTTGGGTGAGCAATTTGATATTCATGGCGGTGGTATGGATCTGCAGTTTCCGCATCATGAATGCGAGATCGCGCAGAGCAATGTTTGCAATGATAAAATTCCTGCACGTTACTGGATTCATAACAACATGATCACCATCAACGGCAGGAAGATGGGCAAGAGTTATAACAATGTGATTACGCTAACGCAATTGTTCAGCGGCAATAACCCGGTTCTTGCACAGGCTTATCACCCGATGGTGATCCGGTTTTTTATTCTGCAAACACATTATCGTTCTACGCTTGATTTCAGCAATGAAGCATTGCAGGCAAGTGAAAAAGGATTAAAGCGTTTGAGCGAAGCGTATGAGAACCTGAAGAAACTGCCGGCAGTGAGCGGTGAGGTGTCAGCAGTGAATGGTGAATTAGATGATAAGGTAAAAAAATTAATTGCCGGGTTTGACGAATTCATGAATGATGATTTCAGCACAGCAAAAATATTAGCCAACATGTTTGAGTTGGTGCCGGTGATCAATGGTATAAAAGATAAACATATTGCTGCAGATGCACTGAGCGCAGAAACATTCAGGCTGCTGCAGGATAAAGTGAAATTATACATTGAAGATATCCTCGGTTTGCAGTTGCACATAACAGCAGATGATAATAAACTGGAAGGCATTATTAATTTGCTTATCAATATGCGTAAAGATGCGCGCACAAAAAAAGATTATGCAACGAGCGACAGGATCAGGAATGAGTTGCAGGCAATCGGCATTCAGTTGAAAGATGATAAGGATGGTAACATTAGTTATGTGATCAATTAACTCCTCTTACTCTGCGCTAAAACTTTGTGCTACTCTGTGGTTTCATTTTTACCACAGAGCTTTTTTGAGTTCATCACAGAGTTACACAGAAAATATTTAAACTATATGAACAGAAATTCCATGTTAGCACAGTTGGATGAAAACAAAACATGGGATGTATTAATTATCGGCGGTGGGGCAACAGGCTTGGGCGCTGCTGTTGATGCAGCTTCACGGGGTTTATCAACTATCTTAATCGAAGTGGAAGATTTTGCAAAAGGCACGTCAAGCCGTTCTACAAAACTGGTGCATGGCGGTGTAAGATATTTAGAGCAAGGCAATCTTAAACTGGTGCGTGAGGCATTGAAAGAGAGAGGATGGCTGTTAAAAAATGCTCCCTCCGTTACACATACACTTGGTTTCATACTTCCATCATTTTCTTTTTTTCAGAAATTATATTATGGAACGGGTTTGAAATTGTACGACTTTCTTTCTGCCAAACTAAGTTTAGGTAAACCAAAATTCATCAGCAATAAAACAATAGAAAAGATATCACCCGCCATTGATCAGAGAAATCTGAAAGGCGGCATTGTTTACTATGATGGACAATTTGATGACGCAAGGCTTGCTATCAATCTTGCCCGCACTGCTGCAAAACATGGTGCTGTATTGCTCAATTATTGTGAAGCGACAGCGCTACTAAAAAAGAAAATAAAGTCAGCGGATAAACAGGAGAAAGTTTGTGGTGTTGTTGCATATGATTACATGAACAACAAAACATTTGAGATAAAAAGCAAAACAATTATTAACGCAACCGGTGTTTTTGTAGATGATATTTTGCAGATGGATAATGAAGATGCAGCAGATATTGTAACCCCATCACAGGGTATTCATCTGGTAGTTGATAAAAAGTTTTTTCCGGGAAACTACGCACTGATGATACCGAAAACAGATGATAAGCGCGTATTGTTTGCAGTACCCTGGCATAACAAAGTTGTATTGGGCACAACTGATACAGAGGTTGAATATATAACAGATGAACCGATTCCTTTAGAAGAAGAAATACGCTTTGTTTTGGAGCATGCTAACCGTTATTTAAAAACAAATATTACGCAGAGTGATGTTTGCAGCATGTTTGCGGGTTTACGGCCGCTTGTAAAAACAAAAGGCGTTACGAATACTTCAATGATCAGCAGGGATCATATCATCATTGTATCTACATCAAACCTGATAACTATAACAGGCGGTAAGTGGACAACCTATCGCAGGATGGCAGAAGAGGCAGTGAATAATGCGATTTTTGTTGCCAAGTTTGAATATATACATCCTGTCACAAAAAATCTTCCTATACAGCAAAGTGAATTTGATAGTATTAATTATGATGATACAATTGAAAATATTTATTCAGTAGAAAATATAAAAAAATTCGTTGAACAGGAAATGGCTGTAAGTATAGAAGACATTCTTGCGCGCAGAACAAGAATGCTGTTTCTTGATGTAAGAAAAGCATTGCTTGCGGCAACTGTTGTTGCAGAAGCAATGGCAACTGTTTTACAAAAAGATAATAACTGGATACAAATTGAATTGGATAATTTTACACAGCTTGCAAAAAATTATTTACCATGACAGTTTCAATGTTTCAGCGTTTAAAAGTTTCAGCGTTGTAAACAAATACACTAACATTGGAACACTGGAACTTTGAAACATTAAAACTTTAAAAACATCTAACGTATGACTGCTTTTATAGGAGAAATTGTTGGAACAGCTATTTTAATCATTCTCGGCGATGGTGTTGTTGCTAATGTATTACTCAATAAAACAAACGGTTTCAACAGCGGATGGATCGTTATTACAACAGGCTGGGCAATGGCGGTATTCACCGGAGTTTTTATAAGCGCTCCGTCAAGCGGCGCACATTTGAATCCCGCAGTTACTATTGCGTTGGCTATTGCAGGTAAATTCAGTTGGAGTCTTGTACCGGAATATATTCTTGGGCAAATGTTAGGCGCTATGATTGGCGCGTTCATTGTTTGGATTGCTTATAAACAACATTTTGATGCAACGGAGAATGCTGCCAACAAGCTGGCTGTATTTTGTACAGGCCCTGCTATAAGGAATCCATTTTATAATTTGATCACTGAAATTGTTGGCACACTTGTTTTTGCTATTGCTGTGCTTCACATTGTTTCCCATACAGATTCTTTAGGCTCCATCAGTGCATTGCCTGTTGCTTTTGTTGTGTTTGGCGTTGGATTGAGTCTCGGCGGACCAACCGGTTATGCTATTAATCCTGCAAGAGATCTTGGTCCGCGTCTTATGCATGCTATTCTTCCTATAAAAGGCAAAGGCACCAGTGATTGGCAACATAGCTGGATTCCTGTTATCGGGCCAATTATTGGCGGTGTGATTGCAGCGTTGTTTTTTAAATAGCCAAAGCATCATTGCGTCTCTCCAAACATATTCAACATATCACTTAATCCATCGTCCGAATGCATAACTGCAGTTTGTTCCAATGTTTCTTTAGCAACTTCAGAAGCTCTTGAAAGCATTTGTTTTTCATAAGCTGCAATGGCTTCCTGCGTAGTATTAAAAGATGGATCAGTCAAGCAATCACTCAACTCCAATGCATCCAGCATCGCCATGTTCACACCTTCGCCTGCATAAGGCGGCATTAAATGCGCGGCATCACCAAGCATTGTAAGATTGGGCAACGCTTCCCAGCTTTGATTTACAGGCATGCAATATTGTGGGCGCGCAATAAATTTTGGTTCAGCATTTTCAAATAACTCAAGCCATATTGCATTCCATCCCGTATATTCTTTTTTAAACCAATCAGCAAGTTGTTCATTGCTTGTAAAATCAATACCGCTTTCATCAATCCAATTTTCTTCTGATTTAAAACCAGGATAAAATTGAAGGCTGCCATCGCCTTTAGCACTTACCACTAATGTTTTTGCATCACTTAAAATGAATAGCTTTCCGCCTTTCAGCAACTTACTTATTTGAGGCGCTTTTATTTCAGCATCATATACGGTAGCTTCAATTGCAGTTAAGCCAACATAGAATGGTTTAATAGAAGTTATGTACGGACGAATCTTTGAATTAGCGCCATCTGCGGCAATCACAATATCTGCTGTTGCAGTTGTTCCATTTTTAAATTCCAGTTGCCATTTGTTATTGATTGATTGCATGGAAACAAACTGGCTATCCCAAATAACAGTACCAGATTGCAATGATTCCAATAATATTTTTCTTAATGGTCCGCGGTCAATTTCAGGGCGAAAATATGCATCGCCAAATGTTCCGTTTGTTTCACTAACATGATCGTTATGCAACACGTTTGCATCTTTATCCATTATGCTCATGCGATCCGCGTTGGGACGATAATTTTCTTTGAATGCTTCTATCAATCCTGCTTCGCGTAAAGCTTTTAAACCAGAATCATCATGCAGATCGAGTGTTGCACCTTGTACGCGCACATCTTTGTTTACATCGCGCTCATATACTTTTACGTCAGCACCTTTTATTTGTAACAGTCTTGCGAGCGTTAATCCGCCGGGACCGCCGCCAACGATTGCTATTCTTTTGTCTTTTATTACGTTCATTGTTATTTTATAATTTTTAAAACTATGATTTATTTAAAAGGCTCTCTGTTATGAAAGCCTTTTAAATTAAAGTTGTTTGAATTATTTGTTGAAGCTATAATGTGAAACCGAAGATGCCATGAAACTGTGCAGCACAAGGGAGTGATGCCATACGTACGGCACTCAATCAGAGTTCATTTGCCAGTAATAAAAATATTCAAATAACTTTTTAATTGCTGCTTAAACTAATCAACAGGAATATCCTGCTGCGGTGTTGCCGCACCGGGAATCAACGGCAAACTTACCTGCAATACACCATCAGCATAATTTGCTTTGATGTTTGTTGAGTCGATATTTTCATCAATAGTGAATATGCGTTCAAATGCTCCGCGGCTGTATTCTTTTTAATCCAGTCGGGAGGTGTTAAACCTTCAGTCGGTGTATAAGAAACGGTAAGTTCAGTACCTTTTGTTTTTACATTGAAATTTTCTTTTACGCGGCCCGGTGCAAATACCAGCAACTCATAACTGTCATCTGTTTTATACACGTTAACCGGTGCGCGAAAAATTGATTGCATAAATGGGTGATGTCTTCTTCTGTGAGCGGCGTCAAATTGTGTGAATGAATGTCTGTTGTACATAAATTGTTCTTTTGTTTTTATTGTTCTGTTTGATAATTACTGTTTGTTGAATCGTTGTGCTGATCGCGATCATGTTTTGATCTTTTATCATTGTTGCGATCATATCTGTCACTACAATGATGATAGCGATTGTAATAAGGATAGCGTTCATAATAATATCCTGGCTTACCAAAAGCAACGTTTAAACTTATGATTGTTGCAATGGCTGATGCCAATCCTATAAAAAATAAACCGCCTCTTCTTTTCATGATTAATAATTTTTGTTGTTGAAAGATTTTTATTCTGATGCAATATTTGTTGCAAACAATTCCTTCTCCATTTTTTGCATGAATGTTTTGCGTTCTTCATCACTCATGTTGCGCCAACGTTGTGTGTACGATGGATTCCAGAAAAAATTCCTGTTGTGATGTTCGTGCCAATTACCTCTTCGCCATCTTCTCCATGCGAAAATTCGTATGCAGAAAAATATAAGGAAGAATATAAAAAAGAACCTGAACGGAAATGGAATAAAAAATAAAGCAGCTCCGATAACTGCACCTGCTAATATGGCTTTTAAAACCTGTATCGTCTTCATAAACTCAATTTTAAAATGATTGATTTATTAAGGAAGACGAGCAGGAAAACAAATTACTTTAAAGTTGCCGGATTTTTTGAGTGAGATGAAATGATATCAGAAATCAAGGTTCAATGAATAATACTAGCTCACTCTTTTATTATGCAGCAGTTTGTCAACCGCATCTGTAAATGAACCGGCGCGGATTACTTCACCTGCGTTTACAAAATAAATTTCATCGGCATTTTCAATGGTGTTAAGGCGATGTGCAATGATGATGCGCGTTGTGCTTTCTGGAAGTTTGTTCAATATATCTTCCAGCAATTGTTCTGTGATGGTATCAATGTTTGCGGTGGCTTCATCAAGAATTAGCACCTCAGGATTGCGCAACACCGCACGCATAAATGCGATGAGTTGCTTTTGTCCCAAACTAATATTATCGCCACCTGATGTAACTATTGTTTGCAATCCATTTTCAAAAACAGTTAACAGGCTTTGCAGGTTTGCATCTCTAATTACTTCTTCAATTTGTTCATCAGAATAATTTTGATATGCGTCATTGCCATACAAAATATTTTCTTTTACTGATCCGGTAAATAAAAAAGGTTCCTGCAAAATGAAACCAATTTTTGCAGCGCGTTCTTCCGGCTTATAAGAACGGATATCTTTTCCATTCAGTAAAACTGTTCCTGTTGTTGGATCATATAAACGCGCAATCAGCGAAGCGGTTGTTGTTTTTCCGCCGCCTGTCGGGCCAACCAATGCATACGTTTTTCCTTTTGATAATCTCAAAGAAATGTTATGCAGTATCTCTTTGTTTTCATCGTAACCAAAATGCACATCTTTAAATTCGATCAACGCATCTGCAGATGCAGTTGTTCCGTTGCTGATTGTAAC